>NZ_JAYMWO010000012.1:0-188132 GCF_048056175.1 Phaeobacter sp. JH20_29 | reverse complement strand
AGCACTCGCTTGGTACGTAGTTCGGATCTGTTTTTCTCGACACTGAAATACGTTCGATCAGCTCATCTCGCGACACTGCGGATAGCTCGCCCAATCGCTCCTCGATCTTCGCGTCGCGCGTGTACAGCTCACCTGTCAATCGCCGTTTGGTCAGTGGTCTGACCTCAATGCTCGATTGCAAAATCGGAACCTCCAAGTCTTTCGCGGTATTAGAGCCCTATAGCGTAGGTCCGGACTCATCTACAGCTTCAATCTCGAATAACATTCGAAGAGGGTATTTATTTAGGCCGCCATTTCAACTCGCTAAGGAAGTATTTCGATAGGAGGAGCATGCAATCTGGCCGTAGGCTAGGTTTCTGCGCTGAACGCCCGGTCAGAGGCAAATTCTCTGACAGTAAAGGCAGGCCTATCTGGTGCTTTTCAAAGAGGGTTTGGTGGAGCCTAGCGGGATCGAACCGCTGACCTCCTGCATGCCATGCAGGCGCTCTCCCAGCTGAGCTAAGGCCCCAAACCGCCGCGTTTCGTTTCCGTCTCGCGGTGTGTGACGGTGATTTAAGGGAGGCTGGCGCGGGCCGCAAGCGGAAAATGCACCATCGTCCGAGATTTTTTTGGCAGCTGAATTTCGGCTGTAATTCTGGCTGTCCGGGGGAGGTGGCAGCACCTCCCCCAAGGGCCGTGTGGCCTTAGGAATCGTCGTCTTCAGAGGCGACGTCGGCGATATCTTCAAGCGAGACGTTGTCCTCGTCGTCATCGTCATCCAGGACGTCGTCGCCCAGATCCAGATCGACGTCATCTGCATCATCAAGCACCGCGTCATCGCCGTCGGTGTTTTCCTTGGCCTTGCGGCTTGCCGCGTCTTCTGCGTCGGCTTCGATCATCCGGCTTTTGCCGTTGTTCAGTTCGACCACCTCGCCAGTGTATGGGCTGATGATCGGGTTCTTGTTCAGGTCATAAAAACGTTTGCCGGTTGTCGGGCAAACGCGCTTTACACCCCATTCTTCATTGGGCATGTGGATCCCCTTGATTTTCTGCTGAGTCGGTTCGACGATTCAGGTGCCTTGCCATATGCGCCGGGTGCTGTCAAAGCCTTTGCCAAAAGGGGAGGTCGCCATGGCTGATCATCACCTGCCCGGAGATCCGCCGGTTCCGCTGACGCTGCGCCGCTCGGCGCGGGCGCGGCGGATCAGTTTGCGGATCTCCGGGCTGGACGGGCGGGTGACGCTGACGCTGCCGGCGCGGGTGCCAGAGCGAGAGGCGCTGGCCTTTGCCCAGGAAAAGGAAGACTGGATCCGCGGCCATCTGGCGCGGCACCCGGATCCCATAGAGGTAGGCTATGGCAGCCTGCTGCCCATTGACGGGCAACCGCGACGGGTGGTGGCTGGAACCGGGCGTCGCCTGCTGTTGCAGCCGGGACAACTGGCGGTGCCGGGGGCGGTGAACGGGGCGGGGCCGGGGCGCCGCATCCAGCGCTACCTGCAAGAGCTGGCCCGCGACCGGCTGGCGGCGGCGTCGGATCAATATGCGGCGGCGCTGGGCCGCAGCTATTGCCGGATCAGCCTGCGGGATACGCGGTCGCGATGGGGATCCTGTTCCTCCGATGGCGCGCTGATGTACTCTTGGCGGCTGATCCTGGCGCCACCGGAGGTGCTGCGCTACGTCGCGGCGCATGAGGTGGCCCACCTGGCGGAGATGAATCACTCACCGGCCTTCTGGGCCATCGTCCGAGAGCTTTACGGGCCATATGACGGGGCGCGTGGCTGGCTGCGCAGCGAAGGCAACCACCTGCATCGCTACCGGTTCTGACGGCCCCGGCGCGCGCGGGGGAGGGCTCAGGGCCTCACGCTGTGAGAGCTGTTGACGTGACGTGGTTTTGTGATCACAAGAACCTCATGTCCAATCCCGTTCGCCCCACCGCCGAGCCGCCCACAGGGTCCGCCCATGATCGGGTCTACCGTACCTTGCGCACGCGGATCATGCATGGCGAGATGACGCCAGGGGAGGCGCTGACCCTGCGGGGGATTGGTCGCGAGTTTGATGTGTCGATGACGCCGGCCCGCGAATCGGTACGGCGGCTGGTGGCTGAGGGGGCGCTGTTCCTGTCATCTTCGGGCCGGGTGTCGACGCCGGAGCTGACAAACGAGCGGATCGAAGAACTGGCGGCCCTGCGCGCGCTGATCGAGGTGGAGCTGGCCAGCCGGGCGCTGCCGCGTGCGCATATTGCCCTGATCGACCGGCTGCAAAGCATAAATACCAATGTGGCCGAGATGATCTCCAAGCGCGATGCGGTGGGCTATATCCGCACCAATCTGGAGTTTCACCGGACGCTTTATCTGCGGGCGCAGGCGCCAGCGATGCTGGCCATGGCAGAGACCGTCTGGCTGCAGCTGGGCCCGACCATGCGGGCCCTCTACGGGCGGTTGCGGCGGACCGAGCCGCCGCAGAACCACAAGCTGATCATTGCCGCGCTGAAGGCGGGGGATGAGCCGGGATTGCGGCTGGCGGTCCGGTCTGACGTGACCCAGGGGCTGCGGCTGCTGGCAGGGTGAACGCAGGATCTGCGGTGTCCCAATGTCGGCCGGGTGCTCCCGCCGGCTCCGGCCAATTATAACAATTGTCCTCGCAGTTGGGCCTGGCCCGGCGCCATGCGCCGGGCCAGGCCCAAGGCCGCCAGCGGCAGCGGCGTCAGCCGGTGACGCGTGGCCGCGGGAGCGCTTGCGTACCGTTGCCCTGAAGGCCGGCGCTGATCGAGGATCGGAGGGAGCTGGATGACCGATCCCTCCTGTCTGGCCGATGAGGGCGGCGAGACCGGGCCAGCAGTGCGGGCCGCTTTGCTCAGTTGCCGGTTGGCAGCCGGTGATGCACCGCTGATGTCACAAAGCCGACCGGGCGAGGGTCGGCTTTGTCGGCTGCTGTAGTGATGGCCATGCGCCCTGGCCCGGGCCGATATCCGCCCGGCGCCGCAAGGATGCGGACTTCAGGGCGGGGAAGGCGTCAGGCCGCCAGCCCCTTGGAGCCGATGTCCAGGAACTTCTGGCGCCGGTCCTTGATCAGCGTGGCGGCATCTTTGCCCTCCAGCTCGGCCAGCATCTCCGCCAGCGCGCCGCGCACCGCCTCAAAGGCGGCTTCGGCATTGCGATGGGCGCCGCCGAGCGGTTCCGGGATGATCTTATCCACCACGGCCAGCTCCTTGAGGTTCTGGGCGGTAAGGCGCAGGGCTTCGGCGGCTTCACGCATTTTCTCGGCATCTTTCCAGAGGATCGAGGCGCAGCCTTCGGGGCTGATCACGGAGTAAACCGAATGTTCCAGCATTGCGACGCGGTTCGCGGTGGCAAAGGCCACGGCACCACCGGAGCCGCCTTCACCGATGATGATGGAGATCAGCGGCACACCGATCTTGAGGCACATCTCGGTTGAGCGGGCAATGGCTTCGGATTGGCCGCGTTCTTCGGCACCTTTGCCGGGATAGGCGCCCGCGGTGTCCACAAGGGTCACCACGGGCAGGCCGAAACGACCGGCCATTTCCATCAGGCGGATGGCCTTGCGGTAGCCTTCGGGGCGGGCCATGCCAAAGTTATGGGCGATGCGAGCCTTGGTGTTGGACCCTTTTTCATGGCCGATCACCATCACCGGCTGGTCGTTGAAGCGGGCCAGGCCGCCCATAACCGCCAGATCATCGGCAAAGTTCCGGTCACCGGCCAGTGGCGTGTATTCGGTGAACAGCGCATCAATGTAATCGCGGCAATGCGGCCGTTCGGGGTGACGCGCGACCTGACATTTGCGCCAGGGGGTCAGATCCTTGTAAAGATCGATCAGCAACTGCGCCGCCTTGGCGTCTAGCGCTGCGGCCTCATCTGTCAGATCGGCCTCTTCATTGGCCCGGGCCAGGGCGCGCAGTTCTTCCGCCTTGCCTTCGATTTCGGCCAACGGTTTCTCAAAATCCATGTACTGGGTCATGTCGTCTCACTCGAGCGGTTTGCCCGATATATGGCCTCAAGGGGCGGCGGATGCAACTCAGCAAGATTTGTGAAGTGCTGCTATGGCATCCAAAACCGGTCAGAAGAGGGACGTTTTCCGATGAGCAACTCCTATGAGGACCGCATTCTGCGTGTGCTGGCGTATATCTACGACAACCCCGAGGGGGATCTGTCGCTGGATGCGCTGGCGGATGTCGCGGCGATGTCGCGGTTCCATTGGCACCGGGTGTTTCGCGCCCTGACCGGGGAAACCTGCGCGCAGGCGGTGCGCCGTATCCGGCTGCATCTGGCGGCGACCGCTCTGGTGCAGGGCAGCGCGCGGATCGAGCGTATCGGCGAGGCTGCCGGCTATCCCAATCCACGTTCTTTTGCCCGTGTTTTCGCCGATGTCTATGGGGTGTCGCCCGCTGCGTTTCGCAAAAGGGGCCGTCTTCTGCCGCCAAATCCCAATCTGATTGCCAAAGGAGAACCCATGTTACCCGTTACCCTTCGCACCGAACCCGGCCGCAGGCTAGCCGCGCTTGCCCACAAAGGCGCCTATAGCGAGATTGGTCGCAGTTTCGAGGCCTTTTCCGCGCTTTGTACCGCGCGTAATCTCTGGCCGCAGATGCGCCAGATGATCGGTGTCTACCTCGACAGCCCGGATGCTGTTCCGGATGCGGAGCTGCGCAGCTTCGCCGGGGCCAGCACGGCCGATGACAGCGTCCTGCCGGAGGGGATGGAAGAGGTTGTCTTGCCCGGCGGCAAGACCGCAGTCCTGACTTACAAGGGGCCATACTCCGGGATACATGCCGCCTATGGCGATCTGTTCGGGGCCTGGTTGCCGCAGTCGCAGGAAGAGCCGGCCGATGCGCCCTGTTACGAGATCTATCTCAATGATCCGCATCAGGTCGCGCCGGAGGAGCTGCTGACCGAAATCTGCCTGCCGCTGAAGTGAGTGTCAGCCCTGTAGCAGGATCGCGGCCAGCGAGGCCAACAGCAGCGCCGCCATGGTCCAGTTGAATGCCCGCAGCTGAGCGGGCCGGGTCAGCAGCCGTCGCAGTTGCTGACCCAGAATGGTCCAGGTCGAGGCTGAGAAACAGCCAATCAGCAGATAGGTGCCCGATACCCAGAGGATCGCCGTCACATCGCGGCTGGCTGCATAGAGGGTGATCGCGCCGAGTGCCATTGCCCAGGCCTTTGGGTTGACCCATTGAAAGGCACAGGCCTGAAGAAAGCTGAGCGGCGTGCCCTGTGCCTCGCCGTCCTGCGGCGGGGCCGCATTGGCGACCTTCCAGGCCAGCCAGAGCATATAGGCCACCGACAGGGCGGTCATGATCCAGGTGAGTGGCGGGAAGGCGTCGAACAGCTGCATCACGCCAAGGCCCACCGGCAGGATCATCAGCGGAAAGCCGATCGCCACGCCAAGAAGATGTGGCAGGGTGCGCTGGAAACCGAAATTGGCGCCTGAGGCCATCAACATCAGATTGTTGGGACCGGGCGTGAAAACAGTGCCGAAGACAAAAGCCGCAAGGGCGAGGAAGAGTTCATAAGTCATGGCGATGAAAATGCAGGGTCTCGGCGTGAATGAAATTGCGTTCTCTGCGTGAATGGATCATGTTTTGCAACAAATGGCGAAACTTGATCAGATAAACGACAAGATATTGCGTGAGCTAACCCGGGACGGGCGGATCAGCAATCTGGAGCTGGCCGACCGGGTTGGTCTGTCGCCCTCCGCCTGTCTGCGCCGGGTACAAGAGATGGAGCGCAGCGGTCTCATCACCGGCTACCGTGCGGTGTTGAACCGTCAGGCGCTGGGCGTGGGGTTTGTCACCTATATCGGCGTTGGCCTTGGCGAACACACCAAGGAGGCGCAGGAGGCCTTTGAGGTTGCGATGCGACAGGCGCCGGAGGTGGTGGAGTGCCACAATATCACCGGCACCATCGAATATCTGCTGCGGGTCGAATGCGCAGATCTGCCAAGTTACAAGAAGTTTCACACCGATATTCTGGGCACGTCGCCTTATGTCACTTCGATCACCACCTATGTGGTCATGGGATCGCCCAAGGATCTGCGGGCCTGAGCGCCGGGGTGGTGGTATTATTGAGTATTTGAGGAAAGGTGACAGGGCTGCTGTCACCCTTCGGCCAGGGCGGCGCGCATGGCGATGGCAGGGGAGGCCAGTACGGGGATCTCCGTTTTTACGAGATCAGCAGCCCCGGCCATCGAGGCCTGCGCCAGGACCACACAGGCGGTATCAGCCACCAAGGCCAGGCTGGTGCTGATCCAGGTGGCGATCTCGGTGTGGAACAACTCGCTGTTGCCATTGGTGAAATGAGGCCAGAGGCCGGTCAGCGGCAGGCTGCGGATCTCGGCGGTCCGGCCGTTTTGGGCGAAGGCGCGTTCGAGCAGCGCAGTGGAGGCCGCGCGGGTGCTGTCCAGGCAGTAGGCGAGCAGCACCGGACCGCCGATCTGGGCGGCGGCCTGCATCATCGGCCAGTCGAGTCGCGTGGCGCCAGCGGTTTCTGCCAGCTCGCCCAGCGTGGTGCAGGTGCACAGGGCGGGACCGGTGACCTGGCGGATCTCGGCGGTGACCTCCTCGCGCAGGGTGTCGTCGATGCCATTTTGCGCCCGTTCGAGCCAGTCGGGACGAACAATGTGGTGCAGTATTGCCGAGCCGGCCAGCGCCTCGAAGGTTGCCACATGGACGTCGGCCGTATGGATGAGCGTGAGGTCGGTCATGGTCTGCGCCTGTGGCTGGGCGGGAGCGCGGTTGCGCTCCCGGCTTTCTGGGTCAGCTGTTGCTGGCGATCAGGTCCGATTGAGCGACAATCACCTCGGCCTGTTTGATCGAGGCGATATCGACCAGGCGACCCTTGTAGACGGTGGCACCTTCGCCGTTGGCCTTGGCAGTTTCCATTGCGGCGAGGATTTCGCGGGCCTCGGAGACTGCCTCTTGCGACGGGGTGAAGACCTGATTGGCCAGTGCGATCTGTTTGGGGTGGATGGCCCATTTCCCGACCATCCCCAGCGTGGCGGAGCGTTTGGCCTGGGCGATATAGCCCTCGTCATCAGAGAAATCTCCGAATGGACCGTCCACCGGCAGGATGCCATGGGTGCGACAGGCGGCAACGATGGCGGCCTGCGCCCAGTGCCAGGGATCGGACCAGTGTTTTTCGCCCGCGCGCAGCATGTAGTAGTCTTCCTGCGTGCCGCCGATGCCGGTGGTCTGCATGCCCATTGAGGCCGCGAAATCCGCCGCACCCAGCGACATGGCCTGAAGGCGTGGGCTGCTGGCGGCGATGGCTTCGACATGGGCGATGCCCGCAGCGGATTCGATGATCACCTCAAAGGATACCGGTTTGCTGCGGCCCTTGGCGCGTTCAATGGCGGTGACCAGCGCGTCGACCGCATAGACGTCTTCAGCGCAGCCCACCTTGGGGATCATGATCTGATCGAGGCGGTCACCGGCCTGTTCGAGAAGATCCACAACATCGCGATACCAATAGGGCGTATCCAGCCCGTTGATGCGCACCGACATGTATTTGTTGCCCCAATCGACCGTGTTCAGGGCCTCGATCACATTGGCGCGGGCGCTGTCCTTGTCGGAGGGGGCTACCGAATCTTCCAGATCGAGGTTGATCACATCCGCTGCCGAGGCCGCCATTTTGGGAAAGAGCTTGGTGTTGGAGCCGGGGCCGAACAACTGGCAACGGTTGGGGCGGGCCGGGGCGGCGGGTTGGATGCGAAAACTCATGCTGGTGACCTTTGGGTAATGAAGTGTCAAATTTTCCTTCTGTTTTGGTATTAAATTACGATCCGACCTGCAAGGAATTTGTGCAAGCGCAGCATTGCAGATGCAGAAAGCGGCAGCTCTGACGCGTGCCTGCGGGCGCAACCAAGCAAGGAACGCGCGCATCCTTCGCCAGGATCGAATAATCTTCGTGTAATTTGCAAAAACGTCGAAGAAATCTGCGTTGACCTGCGGATATTGCGCGGAATTCGGGAGCCTCTCGCAGAGCGGCTCTCTTACACTCGCGCGGAACTCGACTTTTACTCAGGAGGCCCCGCCATGATCGAGACCCCGTATCTGCTGTTTCTGGGCGACGCGCCCGATATGCTGGCTGCCAAGGTGGCCATCGGTATCCGTGACTGGCGGCCCGACCATGCGGTGGGCCAGATCCGCCTGCCAGGCTGTGGTGCCGATCTGGGGCTGACCGACATGACGCTGGCAGAGGCCAAGGCCGCCGGTGCCAAGACGCTGGTGATCGGTGTTGCCAACCGGGGCGGCGTGATCTCTCCGGCGTGGAAAGAGGTGCTGATTGCGGCCCTCGAGATGGGCTATGATCTGGCGTCTGGCCTGCACAACCTGCTGCGCGATGAGGGCGATCTGGTGGCAGCTGCCCAGACCCATGGCGGCACCCTGCATGATGTGCGCGTGCCCACTGTTGGCTATCCGATCGCCAATGGGGTGAAGCGCAGCGGCAAGCGCTGTCTGGCGGTTGGCACGGATTGTTCGGTCGGCAAGATGTATACCGCGCTGGCGATGGATGCCGAGATGCAGGAACGCGGGATGAAGTCGTCCTTCCGCGCGACGGGTCAGACGGGTATTCTGATCACCGGCCAGGGCGTGCCGCTGGATGCCGTGATTGCGGATTTCATGGCCGGTGCCGTCGAGTATCTGACGCCGGACAATGAAGACGACCACTGGGATCTGATCGAAGGTCAGGGCTCTTTGTTTCACGTGTCGTATTCCGGGGTGACCATGGCACTGGTGCATGGTGGGCAGCCGGATGCGCTGATCCTGTGCCATGAGCCGACCCGTGAGCATATGCGTGGCCTGCCGGGATATAAGCTGCCGAGCCTGGAGCAGCTGCGTGATACCGCGCTGCCGCTGGCGCAGGTTTCCAACCCGGACTGCAAGGTTGTCGGCATTTCCGTCAACACCCAGCATTTGAGCGAGGAAGAGGCGAAATCCTACCTCGCCGAGGTCGAGGCGCGGATGGGTCTGCCTGCGGTTGACCCCTATCGCCATGGCGCTGGCCGTCTGGTGGACGCGCTGAACGCGGTGTGATCTAACCTCGCTGTCGCCGGGGTGGTCCGACAGGATCGGAGCCTCCGGCGGGAGTATTTCGGGAAAGATGACATCCGGGGCCTGCGTCCTTGCCGGCGCCTTGTCCGGTTGGATCCCGCGCGGTCGGATTTGACCAAATAGAGATTGACTAAAACCGCAGTGATGGAGACAGCCATGCAGATCAGCGTGACCCCCGATACCTTCAAGTTGGCGCAGGTCTTTACCATCTCCCGCGGCTCGCGCACCGAGGCCAAGGTGCTGACGGTCCGCATTGAGCAGGATGGTATGACGGGCTGGGGCGAATGTGTGCCCTATGCGCGCTATGGCGAGACGCTTGAGAGTGTCACTGCCGAGATTGAAGGTCTGCCTGAGACATTTGGTCGTGAAGAGCTGCAATCGCTCCTGCCTGCGGGCGCGGCGCGCAACGCAGTGGATTGTGCGCTATGGGATCTGGAAGCGAAACGGGCGGGCAAGCGCGTCTGGGAGCTGGCAGGTCTGCCTGAGCCAAAGCCCGAGATCACCGCCTATACGCTGTCGCTTGATAGCCCCGAGAACATGCAGGCGCAGGCAGCGAAGAATGCCCATCGTCCGCTTCTGAAGATCAAGCTGGGGACCGCTGACGATATGGCCCGCCTGGAAGCCGTGCGCGCGGGTGCGCCTGATGCGCGGATCATCGTTGATGCCAATGAGGGGTGGAGCGCGGAGGTCTATGCCGATCTTGCCCCGCATCTGGTGCGGCTGGGTGTGGCGCTGGTCGAACAGCCGCTGCCCGCGGGAGAGGATGAGGCCCTGTTGGGGATGGAGCGGCCGGTGCCGGTCTGCGCCGATGAGAGCTGCCATGACCGTGAGAGCCTTGCTGCGCTTGAAGGGAAATATGATGTCATCAATATCAAGCTGGACAAGACCGGCGGGCTGACCGAAGCGCTGAAACTGCGCGAGGCGGCACTGGCGCGGGGCTTTGATGTGATGGTGGGCTGCATGGTGGGATCGTCTCTGGCGATGGCCCCTGCGACACTGGTGGCGCAGGGTGCGGTGGTCACGGACCTTGACGGGCCGCTGCTTCTGGCCGAAGACCGCGAGGAACCGTTGAATTTCGACGCAGCCGGCGTGCACCCGCCGAACGCAGCCTTGTGGGGTTAAGGAGACCAAGATGACCCGTACCGTATATGTGAATGGCGAATACCTGCCCGAGACCGAAGCCAAGGTCTCCATTTTTGACCGCGGCTTTCTGATGGCGGATGCGGTCTATGAGGTGACGTCGGTTCTGGGCGGCAAGCTGATCGATTTCGAAGGTCACGCCGTGCGTTTGAAGCGCTCGCTGGATGAGCTGGAGATGGCGGAGCCCTGCTCGAAGGAAGAGCTGCTGGAGATCCACCGCAAGCTGGTTGAACTGAACGGTATCGAGGAAGGCCTGGTCTATCTGCAGGTCAGCCGTGGCTCGGACGGGGATCGTGATTTTGTGTTCCCCTCTGCCGATACCCAGCCGACGCTGGTGCTGTTTACCCAGAACAAACCCGGTCTTGCGGACAGCCCGGCAGCCAAGAAAGGCGCCAAGATCATCTCGATCGAGGACATCCGCTGGGGCCGTCGCGACATCAAGACCGTGCAGCTGCTCTACCCCTCCATGGGCAAGATGATGGCCAAGAAGGCCGGTGCAGATGACGCCTGGATGATCGAGGATGGTCATGTGACCGAGGGGACGTCGAACAACGCCTATTTCGTCAAGGATGGCGTGATCGTCACCCGCCCGCTGTCCAATGACATTCTGCACGGCATCACTCGCAAGGCGGTTCTGCGCATGGCGGAAGAGGCGCAGCTGAAAGTGGAAGAGCGCCTGTTCACCATCGAGGAAGCCATGGCGGCGGATGAGGCTTTTACCACCTCGGCTTCTGCTTTCGTGATGCCGGTTGTTGAAATTGATGGTGTAGCGCTGGGCGATGGTACGCCGGGCCCGATCGCCAAGCGCCTGCGCGAGATCTATCTGGAAGAAAGCATGAAAGAAGCGATCTGATCGCGCTGTTCTGCGAGACCGGAAAAGGCCGCCCCCCGTGATGGAGGGCGGCCTTTTTATTGGTGGTCTGTCGCGCGTCGTTAGAGAAGCGACATCAGCTTGCGGGCTGCATCCTCGGAGGAGGCCGGGTTCTGTCCGGTGACCAGCTTGCCGTCGATGATGGCAAATTCCGCCCAGTCGTCCTGTTTTTCATACAGGCCGCCATTGGCTTTCAGCATGTCCTCGACCAGGAAGGGCACCACATCGGTGAGGCCAACGGCCTCTTCCTCGGTGTTGGTGAATCCGGTGACGCGCTTGCCCGCCACCAGCGGTTTGCCATCGGCCCCCTCGGTGTGGCGGAACACGGCCGGGGCGTGGCAGACGGCGCCGACCGGGCGGTCGCTCCGGGCGAACCCTTCGATCAGGCGGCGGCTGTCGGCGTCTTCGGCCAGATCCCAGAGCGGGCCGTGGCCACCGGGGTAGAAGATCGCATCGAAACCTGCGTCTGTCACCTCGGACAGCACCTTGGTATTGGCCAAGGCGCCCTGTGCTGCGGGATCGTCCTTGAACCGGCGGGTGGCTTCGGTATGGGCACTGTCATCGTCGCTTTTGGGGTCAAGTGGCGGCTGGCCGCCCTTGGGCGAGGCCAGCGTGACTTCGGCGCCGGCATCTTTGAACACGTAGTAGGGGGCGGCGAATTCCTCCAGCCAGAAGCCGGTTTTTTCGCCCGTGTCGCCCAGTTGGTCGTGGGATGTGAGAACCATCAGGATTTTCATCTCGGGTCTCCTTTCCATATGAGGTTCAGATCAGTCGGCGAGGTGAATGACGCGTTTGCCAAAGGCCTCGCCTCTCAGGAGACCAACGAATGCGGCGGGCGCTTGTTCCAGACCTTCGATCATTTCCTCGCGGTATTTCACTTTGCCGTCCTGTACCCAGCCGGTCATCTGCTTGGCGAACTCCGGGTAGAGGTGGCCGAAATCGTCAAAGACAATGAAGCCGCGCATGGTGATGCGCTTGCGCAGCAGCTGGCCCATCAGATAGTTCATCCGGTCGGGGCCTTCGGGCAGGGCGGTGGCATTATATTGGGAGATGAGGCCGCAGAGCGGGATCCGAGCCGAGGGGTTCAACAGCGGCATCACCGCATCGAAGACGGCACCGCCGACGTTCTCGAAATAGATGTCTATGCCATCCGGGACCGCCTTGGTGAGATCGTCGGCAAAGCTATCAGTCCTGTAATCTATGCAGGCGTCAAAGCCCAAAGTGTCGACGACATGCTGGCATTTTTCGGCCCCGCCGGCGATGCCGACAACGCGCAAACCGAGGATCTTGCCGATCTGGCCTACGGTCGCCCCCACGGGTCCGCTGGCGCCTGCGACCACCAGTGTTTCGCCTTCCTTTGGCTGGCCGATCTGGGTGAGACCCGCCCAGGCGGTGAGACCGGGCATGCCCAGAACACCAAGCGCCCAGGAGGGGTTCTGCGGGGTCTTGCCCATATTGATGGTGAGGGTGCCATCAGACAGCGCATAGTCCTGCCAGCCGCCGAAGGCGACAACCCAGTCGCCCGGTTCGTACCCCTGAAGGTTGGAGGTCACGACCTGGGCAACGGTGCCGCCCACCATGACCTCTCCGATTTCGACCGGAGCGGCATAAGACGGGGCGCTGCTCATCCGGCCGCGCATGTAGGGATCCAGCGACAGGTATTCGTTGCGCAGCAGCATCTGGCCTTCGCCGGGGGTCGGGATGTCGCTGGTTTCCAGGCGCAGGGTGCTGTCGGTCGGCTCACCCTTGGGGCGCTCTGCGAGGACGAATTTGCGGTTGGTGCTGTCGGACTGTGGCATGGGATGGTTCCTCTCTGATGAAGTTGCGAACTAGACCGATCGTCTAGTGGTTGGAAAATTTTTTTGGCGCGGATCAGCTCTGCGGTGGTGGGAGCATGATCAGGGTCTGGGACATGGCGGTTTCAAACGGCGCGCCGTCCTGGGACAGATGTGCCATGAGGCTGGCGCCCAGCCAGATCTGGTAGAGGGTTGTGGCGGTCTGGTCTGGATCGACACTGGCGGCCAGAGACCCATCCGCCTGCGCGCCGCGAAGGCAGTCGGACAGGCGGGCGACGATCGATTCCACGCCGTGTTGCAGGATCGCGCGCATGTCGGCGGACAGATCGGACACTTCTGCTGCTAGCTTCACGATCAGGCATTTCTGCTCTGCGTTGCCGGAGATCTGGCGATCTTTCCAGCAGCGGAAATAGCCCAGCACCTGATCCCGCCCCGATTGTTCAGGATCATTCAGCGTGTGCCGGAGCTCTAGCCGGTATTGATCAACATAGTGGCGCAGGAGCGCGCAGCCATAATCCTCTTTCGAGGCGAAATAGTGATAGAAGGAGCCTTTGGGCACCTGCGCCGTGCTCAGCAGCTCGGTCAGGCCAACCGAGGTGTAGCCGCGCTGTGCGGTCAGCTTGCGGCCGGTGTCCAGAATTTGCAGGCGTGTCTCACTCATGACGCTACACATAAGCTGACTAGACCGATTGTCTAGTGGCGCTTGCAGAATTATTTCTGCGGCGGATCAAACCTGCTGAAAATGCGACAAGGCCCCGCGATTGCGGGGCCTTGTTCAGGCTGATGCCAAGTGTGAGGGAGGTGTTACTTGATCATCAGTTGTGGGGAGACGACGTCGATACCCAGTGCCTTGCCGACGGCGAAATAGGTCAGCTTGCCCGCGTGGACGTTCAGACCGTTCAGCAGGTGCGGATCATCGGCGCAGGCCTGTTTCCATCCTTTGTTGGCGAGGTTCAGCATGAAGGGCAGGGTCGCATTGCCCAGGGCCTGGGTCGAGGTGCGCGCGACGGCGCCCGGCATGTTGGCCACGCAGTAGTGCATGATGCCGTCGACTTCGTAGATCGGGTCGGCGTGGGTGGTGGCTCTGGAGGTCTCGAAGCAGCCGCCCTGGTCGATAGCGACGTCGACCAGAACCGCACCCGGCTTCATCTCGCTGAGCTGTGCACGGGAGACCAGTTTCGGCGCCGCGGCACCGGGGATCAGAACCGCACCGATCACCATATCGGCGTCACGGACCAGCTCGGCGGTGGCACCAGCGGTGGAATACTGGTTCTTGAAGTCGCGACCGAAGACATCGTCGAGGTACTTCAGGCGTGTGAGCGACCGGTCGAGAATGGTGACATCTGCGCCCATGCCCGCAGCGATCTTGGCCGCATGGGTGCCGACCACACCGCCGCCGATCACAACAACCTTGGCGGGGGCCACGCCGGGGACGCCGCCCATCAGAACGCCACGGCCACCGTTTGCCTTTTGCAGGGTGTATGCGCCAACCTGCGGGGCCAGACGGCCGGCCACTTCGGACATCGGCGCCAGCAGCGGCAGGCCGCCACGGTCGTCGGTCACGGTTTCATAGGCGATGGCGGTACAGCCGCTTTCCAGTAGGTCCTTTGTCTGCTCCGGATCGGGGGCCAGGTGCAGATAGGTGAACAGCAGCTGGCCTTCGCGCAGCATCTTGCGCTCAACGGCCTGGGGTTCCTTGACCTTCACGATCATGTCGGCGGTGGCGAAGATCTCTTCGGCGGTGTCGATGATGGCGGCACCAGCGGCGACGTAATCCTCATCGGTGAAACCTGCACCCATGCCAGCACCGGCCTGGATCAGGACAGAATGTCCGTGGTTAACGGCTTCACGGGCGGCGTCCGGCGTCATGCCGACACGGAATTCCTGCGGCTTGATCTCTGTGGGGCATCCGATTTTCATGTAATCACTCCTCCTACATGCTTGCGCTATTGTGCCGCAGGCGCAGTGAAAAGTGCTTCTTTTTTGGGCAGATTAAAAAGGTGCAGATCGAAGGTTCTTCGAATATATTGTAACTTTGACGAAGGATCTTTCACCATATGTCACTTGATCACACGGATCGTCGGATCTTGCAGGTGTTGCAGAAGCAGGGCCGGATCTCCAACGCAGAGCTGAGCGAACAGGTTAACCTGTCGGCGTCGGCCTGCCACCGACGGGTCCAGCGCCTGGAGGCGGATGGCTATATCCGCAATTATGTCGCGCTGCTGGATGCACGCAAGATGAACTTGCCCGCAACGGTATTTGTGGAGATTACCCTGCAAAGCCAGGCCGACGAGCTGCTGGACGCGTTTGAGAAGGCAGTGGCACGCATTCCGGATGTGCTTGAATGTCATCTGATGGCGGGAACGGCGGATTACATCCTGAAAGTGGTGGCTGAAAACACCGATGATTTCGCCCGCATCCATCGCCAGCATCTGACGCGACTGCCCGGCGTGGCGCAGATGCAAAGCTCCTTTGCGCTGCGTACGGTGTTCAAGACCACGGCGCTGCCGGTCTGATCGCGGCAGCGGCCCTGTGGCAGGGCGGCTTGTAAGGCTCCGTGATCTGGGAAAGACTGCTCCGGCAGAACAAGACGGCAGGATCGTCGCGGGTGGGGGCATATGGACTGGGACTATATCATCATTGGCGCGGGCAGCGCGGGGTGTGTGCTGGCCAACCGGTTGAGTGCCGCAGGGCAGCGCGTGCTGCTGTTGGAAGCGGGAGGCCGGGACAACTACCATTGGGTGCATATCCCGATGGGATATCTCTATTGCATCAACAATCCGCGTACCGACTGGATGTATCGGACCGAGGCCGAGGCCGGGCTGAACGGGCGGGCGCTGATCTATCCGCGTGGCAAGGTGCTGGGCGGCTGTTCCTCCATCAACGGGATGTTGTACCTGCGCGGACAGGCGGCGGATTATGACGGCTGGCGTCAGCGCGGCCTGACCGGCTGGGGCTGGGACGACGTGCTGCCCTATTTCAAGAAGTCGGAGGATTACGTCGAAGGGCCGTCCGATCTGCACGGCTCGGGCGGCGAATGGCGGGTGGAAAACCAGCGGCTGCATTGGGATGTGCTGGACGACTGGATGCAGGCGGCCGCGGACTGGGGGCTGCCAAAGGTCACGGATTTCAACACCGGTAACAACGAAGGAGTCGGTTACTTCCGGGTGAATCAGCGTGGCGGCTGGCGGATGAACACCGCAAAGGCGTTTCTGCGGACTGCCACCGGCGAGACACTGAAGGTCGAGACCGGCGCCCATACACGGCGCATTCTGATCGAAGAGGGCCGGGCGGTGGGCGTGGAGTACAGCCAGGGTGGCGTGATCAGGACCGCGCGGACGCGGGGGGAAATCGTGCTGTCGGCGGGCGCAATCAACAGCCCTCAGATCCTGCAACTCTCTGGCCTGGGTCCGGCGGAACTGCTGCGGGCGCATGGGATCGAGGTGCATCGTGACCTACCTGAGATTGGGCGGAACCTTCAGGATCATCTGCAGCTGCGCTGCGCCTGGCGGCTGAGCGGGGCAAAGACGCTGAACACGCTGGCAAACTCGCTGATTGGCAAGGTGAAGATCGCTGCCGAATATGCGCTGCGCCGGTCTGGCCCGATGTCGATGGCGCCCAGTCAGCTGGGTGCGTTTTCACGGTCGCGCCCGGATCTGGCAACGCCGGATCTGGAGTATCACGTGCAGCCCCTGACGCTGGAGGCATTTGGTCAGCCGCTGCATGACTTTCCGGGGCTGACGGCGAGTGTGTGCAACCTGCGGCCCGAAAGCCGGGGTGAGGTGGCGATCACCAGCGCCGATCCGATGCAGGCGCCGCGTATTGCACCCAATTACCTGTCAACCGCAGGCGATCGTCAGGTCGCGGTCGCCGCGATCCGGCAGGCACGCGCGATCATGGGGCAGTCCGCCATGCGCCGCTATCTGCCGGAGGAGCTGAAGCCGGGCGGCGGATCCGATGAGGAGGCGGATCTGATGCAGGCAGCGGGTGATATCGGCACCACGATATTTCACCCGACCTGTACGGTGCGGATGGGCATCGAGGAGACGGCGCCGGTGGATGGGGCACTTCGGCTGCGCGGAGTGGCGGGGCTGCGGGTGGTTGATGCCAGTGTGATGCCGGTGATTCCCAGCGGCAATACCAATGCCCCCACAATCATGATCGCGGAAAAGGCAGCTGACATGATTTTGAGTGATCATCGCGCGTAATTGGCGTTTCTCGCACCGTGCCCCCTTGCGCCCGTTCGGATTATTCGATTCCCTGTTCTGACCCTGTCGGCGGTCGCGCCACGGGGAGCGATGGCCTGTTGGCAGTGACGGCGCGGAGTGCCGACGGATCTCTGCGACGGTATGGTGTGACATGAAACAATCACATCCGCCTGCTACTGCCGCGTGACTGACCACTAACCGACCAAGGAGCCCGAGCGTGACCAGCGAGTATGACCCTGATTCCTTTGACTGGCTGGACGCTGAACTTCAGGACACGTTGGACGAAGATTTCGAGATCGAGTTCGCCGAACCGATGCTGTCGATGGAGCTGCGCAAGATCTATCGCTCACAGCATCCGGAGATGCTGGACCGTAAGGTCTATTTCCGCAATCTGCTGCGGTTGCAGGCGGAGCTGATCAAGGTGCAGGACTGGGTCCAGCACACTGGGGCAAAGGTCTGCATCCTGTTTGAGGGCCGCGACAGCGCAGGCAAGGGCGGGGTGATCAAGCGGATCACCCAGCGCCTGAACCCGCGGGTGGCGCGGGTGGTGGCGTTGCCCGCCCCCAGCCGCCGTGAGCAGAGCCAGTGGTATTTCCAGCGCTATGTGCCGTATCTGCCGGCGGCGGGTGAAATCGTGCTCTTCGACCGCTCCTGGTACAATCGCGCCGGGGTGGAGCGGGTGATGGGATTTGCCAGCGATGACCAGGTCGAACAGTTCTTTCAGGACGTTCCCGAATTCGAGCGGATGCTGGTTCGGTCGGGCATCATCCTGCTGAAATACTGGTTCTCCATCACCGATGAAGAACAGCAGCTGCGGTTTCTCATGCGGATCCATGATCCGATGAAACAGTGGAAGCTGTCGCCGATGGATCTGGAGAGCCGAATCCGCTGGGAGCAATATACCAAGGCCAAGGAGGATATGTTCGAGCGCACCAATATCCCGGAAGCGCCCTGGTATATCGTCGAGGGCAACGACAAGAAGCGCGAGCGGCTGAACTGTATCGAGCATCTGCTGACGAAGATTCCATATAGCGAGGTGCCGAGCGAACGGGTCTCGCTGCCGGACCGGGAGTACAAGCCGGATTACGAACGCCGGGTGCTGCCGGATGACCTCTACGTGCCCAAGATCTACTGACGGCAGGCCGTTTGTCGCGTCTGGACAGCCGCCGGGACCGTGGCCTGGCTGCGCCTGATCGGGCGGGCGCGCAGGCGTGGTGCGGGGCTGTTAGGGAAAGCGCAGTCAGGGCGCTGTCTACCCGTGGGTTCTGAGGAGAGAAGGAACCCGGAGCGGCAAATGCCTTGGTTGTAAGGGGGTAAGACAAGCGCCTGATGGGGGGGAGACGCTGCCTGCTCCGGGTTTAAACCACCGGGTGTTCCAGATCCGATGGAGCGGGCAGCTGCTGGGGAAACGCTTCAGCCTGCCCGTGCATTAACCAGACTAGCGCAGTTTTCCTGAAACGAACACACGTATTGCGTGTATTTTTTGATAAAATATTAATTTTATAGGCGACGGATTGTCGCACTCGCTATTTTCGGGGAGGGCAAAAACGACAAACCCCCGCGGCAAAGCCTCGGGGGTCGTCAATTTTGCGTCCAGAACTGCGGATCGAAGGGCTCAGAGGAGGCCTTCGCGCTGTGCTTTCTTACGTGCCAGTTTACGGGCACGGCGAATCGCTTCAGCTTTCTCACGCGCTTTTTTCTCGGACGGCTTCTCGAAATGTTGCTTGAGCTTCATTTCGCGGAAGACGCCTTCACGCTGCAGCTTTTTCTTCAGGGCACGAAGCGCCTGATCGACGTTATTGTCGCGAACACTAACCTGCATGTGGTTTTCACCACCTTTCTAAGTTGAGTTGCAAGGATTTGCAGGAGCTGGCCATATAGCAAGGTCGTGCTAGCTTGTCCAGTGCCGGGCAGGGGCGGTGCAGATGCTCCTGTAGCTGTTTGATGCGTCATTGTCGCTGAGCCGAACAGTCCGGGCGTGTCTGTCCGCGCCGCAGGTGATACCCGGTGTCCAGAAGACGCGATTGCGATTAGAGAGAGATGAGATTTCGGAAGGCGATATCATGACGATTGAGGATCACACCGACCCGCGCTCCGTGCCTGAGGCGGGCGACACCATCGAGCGGCTGCTGATTGCCGCATTACTGCATGTGCCCTTTGATGGCTGGAGCGCCTCGACATTCTCTGCAGCTGTGGCGGACGCCGGGGTTGCCCCGGCGCTGGCGGAGGCGTTGTGCCCACGCGGCGCGGTAGATCTGGCGGTTGCCTTTCACAGGCGAGGTGATCAGCTGATGCTTGAGCGATTGGCGCAAGAGGACATGACCGGCCTGCGGTTTCGCGACAAGATCGCACGGGCGGTGCGTCTGCGGCTGGAGGTCGTCGACGATAAGGAAGCCGTGCGCCGTGGCACCACTTTGTTTTCGCTGCCACAATACGCAGGCGATGGTGTTCGGCTGATCTGGGGCACGGTGGATGCGATCTGGACCGCGCTTGGCGATTCTTCGGAGGATATCAACTGGTACACCAAGCGGGGATCGCTTGCGGGCGTTTATTCTTCGACCGTGCTCTATTGGCTGGGAGACGACAGTCTGAACCACCAGGCCAGCTGGGAGTTTCTCGACCGTCGCATCGATAACGTCATGCAGTTCGAGAAACTGAAGGCGCAGGTGCAGTCCAACCCGTTGCTGAAACCTCTGCTGGTCGGGCCGAACTGGCTGGCCCAGCAGATAAAGGCGCCGAGCGCGCGCGACGACCTGCCGGGCAGTTGGTCGACCCCGCGGCGCTGATGGGCGCAACGTTCTGGTTGCCTGTGCCAATGCAACGTCTTTGACGGGCAGCCGTCCTTTGCTAGGCAGTGACAACAGCGGAGGAATGCCAATGACCGAGATGATGCAGGCGATTGAGATTCGCGAGCCGGGTGGGCCTGAGGTTTTGCAGGGCTGTGCGCGCCCGATGCCGAGCCCGGCGCATGGGCAGGTGGTTCTGAAAGTGGCCTATGCAGGCGTCAATCGCCCGGATGCGCTGCAACGCGCGGGCAAATACGCACCTCCCCCGACCGCCAGCGACCTGCCGGGCCTGGAAGCCTCAGGCGAGGTGGTCGCCATTGGCGCCGGGGTCAGCGAGCTGACTGTGGGCGACCGGGTCTGTGCGCTGCTACCCGGCGGCGGCTATGCCGAATATGTCGCGACGCCAGCGGCGCATTGCCTGCCGGTGCCTGAGGGGCTGTCAATGAAGCAGGCGGCCTGCCTGCCGGAGACCTGTTTCACCGCCTGGTCCAACGTCTTTACCCGCGGGGGCCTGCTGGCCGGGGAGCGGTTTCTTGTTCACGGAGGGTCATCCGGTATCGGAACAACCGCGATTCAGCTTGCTTCGCAGCTGGGCGCGCGGGTCTTCACGACCGCCGGATCAGATGAGAAATGTGCGGCGTGCCTGACGCTTGGGGCCGAACGGGCGATCAATTACCGTGATGAGGATTTCGTCGAGGTAATGAAAAGCGAAGGCGGGGCCAATCTGATTCTGGACATGGTGGG
Source organism: Phaeobacter sp. JH20_29 (assembly GCF_048056175.1). Lineage (NCBI taxonomy): Bacteria > Pseudomonadati > Pseudomonadota > Alphaproteobacteria > Rhodobacterales > Roseobacteraceae > Phaeobacter > Phaeobacter sp. JH20_29. The sequence goes on along the minus strand of NZ_JAYMWO010000012.1, from coordinate 167,541 downwards.
CGGAGACTATATTCCGCGCAACGTGCGTGCGCTCGCGGATGATGGCCGCATGGTCCACATCGCGTTTCTGTCAGGTCCGAAGGTGGAGTTGAACTTTGCCCAGGTCATGGCGCGGCGTCTGACGCTGACCGGATCAACACTGCGACCACAGAGCGATCTGGCAAAGGCGCAGATTGCGCGGGATCTGCGCGAGGTGGTCTGGCCACTTATCGAGGCAGGGAAATTCGCGCCGGTGATGGACCAGACCTTTGCCCTGGAAGATGCGTCGGCGGCCCATGCACGGATGGAAAGCTCTGCGCATATCGGCAAGATTGTTCTGGAGGTCGGCGGCGAGGGGTAGGCCCCGCCGCGCGGGCTGATCGTGCTGGCGCGGTTGTCGCCGACACGTGTTAGGCAACGGCTCGGCGATAGAGATGCCAGGTGGCGTGTCCCAATACCGGGACCACCACGATCATGCCCGCAAACATCGGGATCGCAGCGACCAGCAGCGCAAGCGCGACAATGAGGCCCCAGACCAGCGAGACCCAGAGATTCCGGCGCACCACGCGCAGGGATGTGGCGACAGCGATGGGCAGGCCGACATGCCGGTCCAGCAACAGCGGAAAAGACACAAGGCTGACCGCGAGCGCTGCAAAGGCGAAGATCCCGCCTACGGTGCCGCCGATCACCAGCATTGCCCAGCCGGCACCGGTGGTGAAGATATCCTGGGTAAAGGCCGCCAGAGATGTCGGGGCCTCGGGCCCGAGCGTGCGGTTGTAGATCGCCGTAGCCACCGTCAGCCAGAGGATGCAGAGCGCGGCCAGATATAGGCCCAGCATCAGGATCGACAGGAACGCCGGGGAGCGCAGCACGGCAAAGGCGTCCATCCAGCGCGGTGTGAAACCGGCCTCGCGGCGTGATGACATCTCATAGAGCCCAACGGCGGCGACCGGGCCAACCAGCGCAAATCCGAGGACCAGCGGGAGGATCAACGGCAGGAGGTTCATCGACAGGCTGAGGACAACCAAGGCCACGCCAATCAGCGGGTAGAGAAAGACAAGCGCCATGGCATCAGATCGGCAGGCCGCGAAATCCTGCCACCCGGCCCGCAGCGCAGCACCGAGGTCTGCCATGTCCAGCTGGAGCACGCGGGGCATCTCGCCTGCCTTGTCACTGCCCAGATGGTCCACCGAAGCGGATAGATGGGAACTGGTCAGGCCAACGGATTTTGCCAGCCAGCTGATGGGGTTTCCGATGGTTCGTGCCATGATTATTCCTCTCGGGTTCGCGCAGTGCGCGGCAGTCCGGTCAAGGGAGGTGAGCACGACAGGTCCGGATCTGAGGTGCTCTCAGAGTGGTGCATATGCTCAGTCTACCATAAAGGCAGCGCAAATTGGGTCACTATGGCGCGAGGGATGCCATTTCCCGGTGCCTCTCCCTGTGCTTCGGCGCAGGAGACGTCTGGCCGTGCCGATCGCAGCGCTAGCGGATCGGCTCGAACACCGCGTTTTTCTGCGTGCAGTCCCGGATCACGTCGCGGCCGCAGGGCACGGGTTTCAGGTCGCGGGACAGACAGATGCGGGCTTCCTGGATGTGGCCATCGCGGCAGGTGATGGTCAGCGTGTCGGGCTTCAGATCGGGGTTGTCCTGCAGAAAGGCCTGCTCCACCAGACTGGCGGGTAGCGTCACGGCTTGGGTCAGCCTGCGAAAGGCACGCGGTCGGTTGATCTCTGCATAGGCCTGCCGGGAGAGGGCGAAATATTCGCGAGCGGACAGGCCACTACAGGTTCCGTGTTTCTTCCACTGATGCCAGGCGAGGCCGGAGGTCCCCATGATGTCGGCCATCTGCTGCGTCTGCTGGCGGGTCGGCGGTGCCTCTGCGGTGCGGCAGTAGCTCGGCCAGCCACGATGGAACTGCGGCCAGAGCCCATGCAGGGTCCAGCCATGATCGTGGCGGGGGTCGCATTGCTCGGACCGTTTGGCATCGCCTTCCAGCGCACACCAGTTCGGCGACCAGCTGAGACTGAGGACATAGTAGTCGAACTGCCCGGTAATCTCGCCTTCGGCTGTTGCCTGTCTCGGCGATGTCGCGGAAAAGGCGATGCCCAGTCCGACAGTTGCTACCGCAATAAGGGCTGCCTTCAGGGTCCGTTTGATGCCGCGCATTCGCCTCTTTCCTTATAGAAACATCGCGACTATATAGAATTGAAGTTCCCCGACAACGGAAACCGCCCCAAATCGGGGAAGCCTCTTTCAGGCGACGGGAAAGATGTATCTGGGACAACCGTGTTACTAAGGAGATGAGCGCATGGCAAAACCGTTGATGGCCAAGGCGACCGCCGTGTGGCTGGTGGACAATACCACGATCAGCTTCAAACAGATTGCCGATTTTGTCGGTATGCACGAGCTGGAAATCCAGGGCATCGCTGATGGCGATGTGGCTGCTGGCGTCAAAGGGTTCGACCCGGTTGCCAACAACCAGCTGACGCAGGAAGAGGTGGATAAGGCCGAAAACAACCCGCTGCATAAGCTGAAGTTAAAGTTCAATCCGGCTGCTGCCGGTGAAGAGAAACGCCGTGGACCGCGCTACACGCCGCTGTCCAAGCGTCAGGACCGTCCGGCGTCGATCTACTGGCTGGTGAAGTTCCACCCTGAGCTGTCCGATGGCCAGATTTCCAAGCTGGTGGGCACCACCAAGCCGACCATTCAGGCGATCCGCGAGCGGACCCATTGGAACATTGCCAATATCCAGCCGATCGACCCGGTCGCGCTGGGCCTGTGTAAACAGTCCGAACTGGATGCCGCCGTACAGAAAGCCGCCGCCAAGAAGGCTGCCGAAGGTGGTGTGATGAGCGATGACGAACGTCGCAAGTTGGTGTCGACTGAACAGTCGCTGGAGATGGACGCAGAGCCCCGTATGCCGTCGGCGATCGAGGGTCTGGAGACCTTTACCCTCGGTGGCAGCGACAAGCCGAGCCGCGCCGAAGAAGAGGATGTGGTTGACGCTGACAGCTTCTTCAATCTGCCTGCCGGTGGCGATGACGAGGATGACGAGGACGATACGGATCCCCGTTTCTAAGCCACACGCGCCCCTGCACAGGGGTGACGCAAGATAGAAAAAAGCCACGGGATGCACAGCGTTCCGTGGCTTTTTTGCGTTTCAGGCGCCTTGCCTTCGGGGTGGCTGTGGCGTGGATGCTGGCAGGCCGCTGAGCTGCGGGCAGGCCAATTATTCGACCGTCACAAAAAATTCGCCTTTCGGTGCGGATCGCTGCATTTTTCTGACATTTCTGCCTTGACGCGCGGCCGTGGCTGGCGTACCTCGCACCCCGACGGCGCGGTAGCTCAGTTGGTTAGAGCGAACGACTCATAATCGTTAGGTCGGGAGTTCGAGTCTCCCCCACGCCACCATTTCTCCTTGAAAACAAAGACTCGACCACTGGCATAGTGCCGAGTGACTGCGCGGCGTTTCCGCCTGTGAACATCAGCGTCCAACCGCTGTGTCTGATCAGATATCGCCTGGGCATGGGGCGTGGTCGCGGGCCAAGGGTGGCACGGGCGTGTCAGATGTCCTTGCGGGCGCGCAGGGCCGCCGTGATGGTGCCTTCGTCGAGGTAATCCAGTTCTCCGCCGATGGGCACGCCCTGCGCAAGAGAGGTGAGCCGAACCCGGCCGTTGAGCTGATCGGCAATGTAATGCGCCGTGGTCTGGCCGTCGATCGTGGCGTTGAGCGCCAGAATCACCTCCGTGACGTTCTCGGCCTGAACCCGGTCCACCAGACGGGGAATGCGCAGCTCGTCGGGGCCAACGGCATCCAGCGCCGACAGGGTGCCGCCAAGCACGTGATAACGCCCTTTGAAGACCGCCGCCCGCTCCATCGCCCAGAGATCCGCGACATCCTCCACCACGCAGAGTTCGCCATTGGCGCGGGTCATATCCTCGCAGATGGTACAGAGATCGCTGGTGCCGACATTGCCGCAGTTGAGGCATTCACGGGCCGTGGCTGCAACGTCACTCATCGTTTCAGCCAGTGGTGTCAGCAGCAGGGCGCGTTTGCGGATCAGGTGCAAGACCGCCCGGCGGGCAGAGCGCGGCCCCAGCCCTGGCAGTTTGGCCATCAGGGCAATCAGGTCTTCGATATCGGTGGTGGAGTTCTTGATCATGCCTAACGCCCCTGTCTGCCCTGCTATATAGGCTGATTGCCCTTGGAAAGCACAAGGGGGCGCAGGCAGTCTGTTCAGGTTTTGTTTTACATTGCCTGCGGGGCAAAAGAAAAGGCGGCCACAGGGCCGCCTGATCGGGTCTGCATGATGCCGCAGCTTAGAACGGCAGCTTGATATCCTTGGGCAGGCCCATGCTTTCGGTCAGCTTGGCCATTTCGTCCTGCGCCTTCTCGGCTGCCTTCGCCTGGGCATCCTTGATCGCGGCGAGGATCAGGTCTTCGACCACTTCCTTGTCGTCGCCGTTGAAGATCGACGGGTCGATATCCAGCGCCTTCAGATCGCCCTTGGCCGAGGCGGTTGCCTTCACCAGACCTGCGCCTGCTTCGCCGGTGACCATGACATTGTGCAGGTCTTCCTGCATCTGCGCCATTTTGGTTTGCAGTTCCTGTGCCGATTTCATCATCTTGGCCATGTCGCCAAGACCGCCGAGGCCTTTGAGCATCTGTTTTCTCCTAAGTGCGAGGGCGCAGCGCGCCGTAAGTCATCCCGGCACATATCGCAACTGCAAGGCCGATGAACAAGTGGGGTGGCGCCAAGCAATCTTCTGCAAGGTCGTAGGCTACCGCATAATTCAGCGCGTTTTCGTACCGGTCAATCGCAACGACAAAGGCAAGACCGGCCCAGAGCACGGCAGCGATTGCGAAGGTCGGGCGGTTTCGTGTGGTCAGAGCGATGCCCGCAAGGGCAAGCAACGCAAGGGACACGGGCAGGGTGGAGAGGCCTATCAACTCATCCCAGGCGGTGGCCGGACCATCACCCGGTTTCCAAGATAGTCGTTCCTTATCACAGACTTCTGCAATTGCTGCAGCGGGAAACAGCGTCATTAAGCCTGCAAAGCAAGTTACTCTTCTTCGAAGGGATCCCATTCGTCCTCGACCTCTGGCAGGGCGTCTGCTTCGACCTCGGCGGCGAGGTCTTCGGCGGTGCGGATCTTGATGATCCTGGCCTTGGGGAAGCTGTCCAGAACGGCCTGCACGATCGGATGTTGACTGGCCTTGTCGCGCAGGGCGTTTTCCACTGCGTTGTCGCGTTCGGTGATCGTCTCACCGCCGCCTTCGTTTGCGATGGAAATGACCCAGCGTGCCTGCGTCCAGGTCTGCAGCTGCTGGCCAAGGCGTTGTGCCAGATCCTTGGGCGCGTCATCGGTGGGCTGGATGGTGATCCGCCCCGGCTGGTAGGAGACCAGCCTCAGGTAGGTTTTGACATATTCCAGCAGCAGGCCATCCCGGCGGACGCGAATCAGTTCAACGATATGTTCAAAGCTGGGGTATCGGGCCAGCGCCTGATCCATCTGCGGCGCAAGGGCAGTGGCCGGTCCGCCGCCCGTGGCGGAGATGGTCTGCGACATCGTCGGCCCGCTGCCAGGGCCGGGCTGATAGCCGGAGGCTGTCTGACCCATGTTGTGGCCGGAGTTTTGATTCTGGCCGGTGTTTTGGCCCGCATATTGCCCGGCATGGTGCCCCTGCGCGCCCGCCTGCGGCAGGGGGGCGCCATTGCCGGGGCCAGCTGGTGGCGGCGGGGTGTCCTGAAGCGTGCGCATCAGCTGTTCGGGGGTTGGCAAATCAGCCACATGAGTCAGACGGATCACGGCCATTTCGGCCGCCATCATCGCGTTGGGGGCGGCGGCAACCTCCTCCAGAGCCTTCAGAAGCATCTGCCACATCCGCGTCAGCACCCGCATCGGCAGGGCTTCGGCCATCTGGCCGCCACGGGCGCGCTCATCGGGGCTGACGGTGGGGTCTTCAGCCGCATCAGGCGTGATCTTCACCACAGAAACCCAATGGGTGATCTCCGCCAGATCGCGCAGCACCGCCAACGGGTCTGCGCCCTCGGCATATTGCGCACTGAGTTCCGTCAGTGCCGCCGCCGCATCGCCGCGCAGGATCATGTCCATCAGGTCCAAGACCCGGCCGCGGTCGGCAAGGCCCAGCATGGCGCGGACCTGATCGGCGGTGGTCTCGCCCGCGCCATGGGAAATCGCCTGATCCAGAAGCGAGGTCGCATCCCGGGCAGATCCTTCGGCGGCGCGAGTGATGAGCGCCAGCGCGTCGTCGGCAATCTGGGCGCCCTCAGCCGTTGCGATCTTGCGCAGGAGGGCAATCATCACCTCCGGCTCGATCCGGCGCAGGTCAAACCGCTGGCAGCGCGACAGCACCGTCACCGGCACCTTGCGGATTTCGGTGGTGGCGAAGATGAACTTCACATGCGCGGGCGGCTCCTCCAGCGTCTTCAAGAGCGCGTTGAACGCGCTGGTCGATAGCATGTGAACTTCGTCGATGATGTAGATCTTGTAGCGGGCCGAGGCGGCGCGGTACTGCACCGAGTCAATGATCTCGCGGATGTCTCCGACACCTGTGCGCGAGGCCGCGTCCATCTCCATCACATCGACATGGCGGCCTTCCATGATCGCCGTGCAATGCTCGCATTTGCCGCAAGGATCGGTGGTGGGGCCGCCCTGGCCATCCTCGCCGATGCAGTTCATGCCCTTGGCGATGATCCGGGCGGTTGTGGTTTTGCCGGTGCCGCGGATGCCTGTCATGATGAAGGCCTGGGCGATGCGATCGGCGGCAAAGGCGTTCTTCAGCGTCCGCACCATGGCGTCCTGACCCACCAGATCGGCAAAGGTCTCGGGCCGGTATTTGCGGGCCAGAACCTGGTATTGACCCGAGGTTTGGTCTGCTGTGTCGCCTGCTGTGTCGCTCATGATGTCTCGTGCCAGATTCGGGGGTCGGTCGTTGATGTCCGGGTAAAGTAGGCAAGCCCGCGCGTGGCGTCCACCGCTGATGGTGGTCGCGGCAGGATAAGCCGTGTGTGCCATCGGGCTTTCAGAAACCATTAGGTGCAGGGCCGACAGATCGCTACATTGGAGGATGTGATCGTCCGGGGGGATTGCTGGCGTAGGATCAGGCGGTGAATTGGCAGTGGGGGCTGACCATGGAGGATGGATCTCAACACGGTGACATCGAAGAGGAGCGGGCCGGGGGCACGCTGATCTTGCACGCGCTTTCGGTGGCGGATGGTATTCTGGCGCTATGCCCGCTGCCTGGTGCAGGGGGCGATTATCGTGGCGATATGGACCACATTCGAGAGTGGCAGCCCGGTTTGGTCATTTCGATGACCACGGAGGAGGAACATGCCGCAGTTGGTGCCGAGACGATCGGGACGGATCTGCAGAGTATCGGCAGCCGATGGATACATTTGCCCGTCCCTGATTTCAGTGCGCCGCCGCCGGAGATCCTGAGCCGTTGGCCGGAGGTCAGCCATCTGGCGCGCAAGGCGCTTGTTGGCGGTGGTCGGGTGCTGGTGCATTGCCGGGGTGGCTGTGGCCGGTCTGGCATGGTGGTGCTGCGGCTGATGACGGAATGCGGCGAGCGGCCGGATCTGGCGTTGGCACGGCTACGGGCCATTCGCCCCTGCGCAATCGAGACCGACGCTCAGATGATCTGGGCGTATGGCCCGAGGCGTATTCCCGGCAAAGGCTCCTGACAGCGGCTGTGTGAAAGGGGCCGGCGCAGGGAGATGCTCCCGCCCGGATATGACCTTCGGCAAGGTCATATCCCGTTGGGCGTGGCGCCGCGCAAGCGCGGCGTGCGGTCCTTTCAAAGCGGCGTTCAGCTGAAAGCTGCGAGCTGCGGAGGGGTGATTCGGGCCATCTGAGGTGCCAGCGGCACAGCCTGTGCCAAGCCGCAGGGGTAATCCGGCAGCTTGGCAAGGGGGAGGCTGTCAGCCGAGGGCAGAAAGAGGGCATCCGCGAAACGGTCAAGACCGGCCAGATCCGCCTCTTGCGAGACACCACAATAAATGCGGATGCGGTCATGTCTGGCGGCAAATCTCGCCTCGCAGGGCCGGTCGCAGGCGGTCAGCTCGCATGTCCCGGCAACTTCGAAATCCTCGGTTGTGACGGCTTTTGCCTGTCCCATGGCGGCGGCGAGGCGCGCAATCATGCGCTCTGCCGCCGGGCAGGGTTGCCCCAGATGCTGGCAGGTGCTCAGGGAATAGCCATGTGTCGTATCAGTCCAGTTCATTGCGCCCTCCGCGCGAAGGAGGGGATGAACGGTCAGAGCTGGCAGGCCAATCGGCGGACATGCAGACCCTGCCAGGACACCCCGCCCGGTTTCGAGTTTCTCATCAGATGGCAGGTCTCCTGACTCGCGGGTCGCGGCAACTTCGGGGCCTTCCCAACACCGTGGGATCCAACGGGATCCGTGGCATCAGTGGCATGGTCCGAGGTTGCTCACCGCTTACAGTTGCGGGGGCAGTCGCGGCATTGATCCGGTATGTCTACCATCTCGCACCGTGTTCCCTTTTCATCCTGATCGCGTGGCAGCGATGCAGGAACCATCTGCCACTAGGGCTAGCGGCTGGCGGGGCGAGTCGTCAAGCGCTACGTCAGGGGATGGGGTATTTCTTCGGCGTATTGTCTACCATATCGGGGCGGAGTGGCGCCCCGTGCCACTATATATAGCGGCAATGCCAGCGCCGTTTGGTGCGGCGGATCAGCGGCCAAACTGGCAAGAGGCAGCTAACTCTGCCGGGGGCGGCGACTGAATGACGGGGATGGTGGGAGGTGAGAGGTTGGACATCGACCCAAGCGGGGCTCGTTGTGGCTGCTTCCTTCCGGATCTGACCAGGTTGGCGAGGCGCTTGCCCGCGCCAACCTCTCACTGGTCGATATAGGAGGGCAGATCAGGAATGGCAAGCCCGTCTGACCGCAATAAGGCGCATGGCAGCGGGCGCATTCAGGCGGGGATCAGAGCTTGACACCGATCCGCAAAAATCCGTCGGCGGTTGTGCCGTACAAATTGTGGCGGGCCGGGTCGAGATCGGTGAGATATGTGCGGGCGCCGGGTCCGGTAAAGATCTCGACCTCGGTCGAGGGGTGACTGGACAGCCGCCAGGGGGGCGGCGCTTGTTCCAATGGATCGCGCATCAGGCGCCCGGCGACATAATCGCAAATCACGTCCCTGACCCGCAGGGGGGGCGTCGGCAGGCGGGTCGCGGCCTGGGCCATCGTGAAGTTGCCGCCGCCGCCAATGCGGTAACTGCTTACTGCTACGGCGAAATGTTGGTTCTCTGGTATTGGAGCCCCTTTCCAGCGCAGATTGCGGATTCGGTGATTGCTGGGGTCAATCAGCTCACCATCGCTGGCAAATCTGGCAGGTACGGAGACATCGATGTCGTATTGCAGCCCAAAGATGACATCAAAGTTGTGACCGGCCCGGTCCGTGTCCAACAGCGGGTCTCCAGAGGTGCCCGGCGCGATCTGATTGAAGAGACCCGCCGACATCTCCAGCCAATCGCGCAGCTGGGCACCATTCAGAACCACCGTGCGCAGCTCGTTCGGGAAGGGCTGGATGTCGACGACATGGCGCATGTACATCTGGCCGGCCGGTACATCTGTGTAGTTGGACGGACCTGACCGGGCGCCGAATTTGCCGGGAGCGGTCGCTGAGAGCAGTGGCAGGTTTCCGGCAACAGTATCTCGCAGGGCGGGGCGCACCGCAGCCGCCTGGGCCCAGGCCACCAGCGCGAGGGCCTGATCGCGACCAAGGAAGGTGAAATAAGAGTGCAGCGGTCTGCTGGTGCTGCCGACAGGCTGGGCCATCCGCCTGCGTGTCTCTGCGTGGTCTTCTGCGAGGGCGTCGACCATGACGGGGTCTTCGGCCACCAGGGGAACGAGCATGCCACCCGCGCCGGCGATGGTCTTGCGCCGGGCGATAGGGCGCAATCTGCAGGTGGTTTTGGTCACGGTCCAGCGGCCCGATTGCAGCTGGACGTGCAGGTCGATCACGCCGAGGTGTGAGCCATGGGCACCCGGCATCACCACAGGTGCGGATACGGGGTGGCGCGGATCCGGCAGGGTCAGATGAGTGTGACCTCCGATGATGGCGTCCAGAACGCCAAGATCTGCAAGCGGGTGGAGTGCGTTCTCAATGCCGTATCCGGTAGTTTGCTCTCCGATACCGGTATGGGCCAGCGCGATGACGATATCGCAGCCCCTGGCGCGCAACGCGTCGGCCTGCCGGGCGGCACATTGCACCATGTCGTCGATGGTGACGCGACCCTGCAGTTGATGCGCGGCCCATTTCAGGGTTTGCATCGGCAGAACCGAGAGCACGCCGATCCGAAGCGGCAGATCCTCCGAACCGGGGAAAACGCGTTCGAGCACTGCGGACTGGCAAAAAGGCAAGGAAACCTGCGGATCCACCAGCTGCATATTTGAGCAGATGACGGGGCAGGAGATCTGCAGCAAGGCCTGCCTGAGCTGATCCAGGCCGAAATCGAAATCATGGTTGCCGAGCCCGATCGCATCGTAGCCGAGTAGGTCGAACGCGCGGGCAACCGGGGCCGGGCGGGTCTCGCTGAGCTGCATCGGGCGCTCTGCTATCGGGGTGCCGAAGATGCTGTCGCCATTGTCGACAAGCAGTGTCGCGGCGCCTTTGGCAGCGGCTTCCTCGCGCGCCTCAGCGATCAGTGTGGCAACACGAGAGAGCCCCAGGCTTGGGTCGGGGCGATCAGAATAATAGTCGTGACTCAAAAGATTAGCATGCAGATCCGTGGTCGCCAGAATGCGCAGGGATCCGACCTTTTCGTCTTCGGTTTGATCCGATCCTGTCATATTGCGTTTCTTAGCGGTCTCACGGCGAACCCCGGGGTGGCATTGATTGCCAATTTATTAACAAGCCTGTTTGCCTGTTTGAAGCAATCAAATGTGACGCCCGAAAGTCGCTTGTTGCCGAAAATTCTAATCAATCGCGTTGCTTTCCACTTGAGATGCTGCGGAATTACGGTTTTCACCTGTTGCGAGGGGTCAGGATATTTCTAGATCACTGTGGCGCAGAGGAAACAGCTTATCATCTCATAGATGTATTTCTCTGCCAGATTCAGGTGCTGCGACACATCAGTGCGCAGACGTAGCAGCGGGGCAGCGCGATGCGACAGGCGGAACAAGTGACATTTGGTGGCAGCGGTCTGGACCGGGCCGCACAGCTCCGGGATGATCCGGCGGCCCTGACAACACGCTGGCAGAGCGAAAATTGCCGTATCCTTTTGATTTGGAGAGGGAAACCGCTATGTACGCTACCCGAGGCGGGAGTGGAGAGCGGCGCTGTGCCGGATGCTCTGGCTTGGATCGGGTCGGATCATCCCCTGGCGACGGCAGGTGTGGGGCAGGCGGTCTTCCTGGGATGCTGTGCTGCTGGTTTGGCACGGTTCTCGCTTGATATCAGTGGGTGGCAGCCAGACAATCATGACGAGAGCGCGCTGCGCAGCTTTGTCGACAACAGTGAACAGCGGCACCCGGATTTGCCCACTGACACGGGGTTTGTGGAGCTGCGCCGCATCATGGCACAACTCAGTCGCGAGGATGCCGAACTGGCAGCGATGGCACGGGCGGTGTTCGGCTGGCATCACAGCCATGGGTTCTGCGCCTGTTGTGGCGCGAAGAGCAATATGGCGCAGGCTGGCTGGCAGCGGCTTTGTCCCAGTTGCGGTGCGGCCCATTTTCCGCGTACCGACCCGGTGGTCATCATGCTGATCACCCATGGTGATGCCGTTCTGGTTGGTCGCTCGCCGGGGTGGCCGGAGCGGATGTATTCGCTGCTGGCCGGTTTCGTGGAGCCGGGAGAAACGCTGGAAGCAGCCGTGAGACGCGAGACGGAAGAGGAAACAGGGGTGAAGGTCGGCGCCGTCAGCTACCTGTCCAGCCAGCCCTGGCCGTTTCCTATGTCGTTGATGTTTGGCTGTGCGGGCGAGGCTCTTGGGCGGGAGATCACCATCGACCCGAAAGAAATCGAAGCGGCGCGCTGGGTTTCGCGGCAGGAGATGATGACGGTTTTTGAAGGGGGCCATCCTGAAATTCGCAGACCGCGCAACGGCGCAATTGCACATTTCCTTTTGCAGAACTGGCTTGCAGATACACTGGATTGAGACGAATAGTAGAATTCAGCTCAAGACTGCCATTGGATCTTGCAGATCCGCCGTAACGACAGGATGCCCATGGATTTCTCCAGCAAAGAAGACATCGACGCACCTATCGCCGAAGTCTTTCGGTCGATTTCTGATTTCGAGAGCATGGAGCGGATGGCGTTGCGTCGGGGTGTCGATGTGCAGCGCCTGGGAGATGCACAGCATCCGGAGAACGGGCTGGCCTGGGACATCGAATTTCAGTTCCGCGGAAAGAAGCGCAATCTGCATCTGTCGCTTAGCACCTACGAGCCGGTAACTCAGATGATTCTGAGCGGCACGGGTAGCGGGATGGATGGCACGATGGATATTGAGCTGCTGGCCCTGTCGCCCCAGCGCACCCGGCTTTCCGTGACCCTGACGCTGACACCGAAGACACTGTCAGGGCGTTTGATGGTTCAGTCGCTGAAACTGGCCAAAACCAAACTCAAGCGTGGTTTCAAGAAGCGGGTGTCCGAGTTCGCCAAGCAGACGGAAGAGCGCGTCAATCGTTCAGCCTGAGCATGGCCCGCGGGCCAACCGGCTGCTGGGTTGGATTCGGGATGACCGATCCGGGGCCGGTAGCTGAGGCCGCCATCGACGCGTTAGCCGCGACGACACCGGTCAGAATCGGTCGTCATTGGCCGGGTAGACACCCAGTATTTCAATGTTGGTGGTGAAATAGGCCAGCTCGTCCATGGCGAGCTGCACATTTGGATCGTCGGGATGACCGTCGATATCTGCATAGAACTGGGTCGCTGTGAAGGACCCGTCGACCATGTAGCTCTCCAGCTTGGTCATGTTGATACCGTTGGTCGCGAATCCGCCCATCGCCTTGTAGAGAGCTGCCGGGATGTTGCGGACCTGAAAGACAAAGCTGGTGATCATGCCGTGGTTGCCACGGCGCTCCAGATTCGGCTCACGCGACATGGTCAGGAAGCGCGTGGTATTGTTGCCATGATCCTCGATATGGCGTGCCAGCACCTCAAGGCCGTAGATCTCTCCGGCCAATTCGCTGGCCAGCGCCGCATGGCTCTTGTCGCCTTGTTCAGCGACATCGCGCGCGGCGCGGGCGTTGTCCGGGCTGACGCGGCCGCGAATGTTGTTTTCGCTGAGGAAACGCGCGCATTGCGGGAGCAGCACCAGATGCGAATGAGCGTCCTTGATATCCTCAAGCCGCGCACCAGGAACGCCAAGAAGATTGATATGCACCCGCACAAAGGCCTCATCAATGATGTGCAAACCGCTGTGGGGCAGCAGGCGGTGGATATCCGCAACGCGCCCGTAGGTGGAGTTCTCCACCGGCAGCATCGCCAATTCGGCTTCGCCGTTGCGGACAGCGTCAATGGCATCCTCGAAGTTGCGACAAGGCAGCACGTCCATGTCGGGGCGCTCCTTGCGGCAGGCTTCGTGGCTGTAGGAGCCAAGCTCCCCCTGAATGGCAATTCTATGGGTCATAACTGCGACATCCGTGCAAAACTTCAAAAACGGGCGTTTCGTCGCGCTGTCTATACCTTGCCACTTGAGAGGGGAAGCCTTAGACACCCTCCCAGACAGCTGAAATGGACTCGCGATCATGTTTGACACGATGACCCTTACCAAAGCGACCGCAGGCTTTTGCGGCGCTTTCCTCGTGCTCCTGCTAGGCAAATGGGCCGCAGAGGGGCTCTATCACACCGAAGCTCATGGCGAGGCTTCCTATGTGATCGAAGTGGAAGAGGCAGGTGCGGAAGAAGTAGTTGAAGTCGTCGACTTCGGCGAACTGATGGCCGCAGCAGATGTTGGCAAAGGTGCCAATGTCTTCAAGAAATGCTCCGCCTGCCACAAACTCGAAGCTGGTGCCAATAGCACCGGTCCTTACCTCTACGGAGTCGTTGGTCGCCCGATTGCTGCCGCAGATGGCTTTGGCTATTCCGCGTCGCTGGCCGGGATGGGCGGCGAATGGACAGCTGAAGAGCTCGATGCCTTCCTGACCAAGCCATCGCAATATGCGCCGGGCACTACCATGAGCTTCAGTGGCCTGAAAAAACAGAGCGATCGGGTGAACCTGATTGCCTATCTGGACAGCCTCGACAACTGATTTCAGTTGCCTTTGCCCATGATCAAAAGACCGCGCCAGTTGGTGCGGTCTTTTTGCTTTCGGGGTGTGCTGGCGCGGATTTGATGTCTAGGCAGGCGGGTTCATGCCCTGACATCGGTTGACACACGGGAAATTCAGCCAATCTGAACTTGAATGTAGGGGGTCGGCCCGCTTAGCTTTGGGACAGCGAATGATCCTGGCAGCGAAGGCCGGACAATGGAGGTATTGGCAGATGAAGACGCCCACCACACCGCGTCGTGCCGTTTTGGCCCGAGCGATTGATCCGCAACCGCTTTTTCGGGCCGTGATGACAGGGTTTGCCGCATTTGCGATGCTGGCACTGGCCGTCACCCTGGGACATGCCGAAGACAAGGTAATCAAAAGCCACGGGTTCACCGAATTTGGAGAGTTGAAATATCCTGAAGGCTTTGAACATTTCGACTACGTCAATCCAAAGGCGCCCAAAGGGGGCGAACTGTCTCTGTCGGCGGTGGGCACCTTTGACAGCATGAACCCCTATACCCGCAAGGGTCGGGGCGGCGCGATGTCGGCGGACCATTTTGAATCGCTGATGATTGGATCCTATGACGAGCCGGGATCCTACTATGGGCTGCTGGCCGAAAGCCTTGAGTATCCCGAAAGCCAGGATTGGGTGATTTTCAACATGCGCCCCGAAGCGCGGTTTTCGGATGGAACCCCTGTCACAGCTGAGGATGTGGTGTTTTCCCACAACCTGCTGCTGGAGCAGGGATTGCAGTCCTATGCGGAGGCGGTGAAGAAACGCATCCCCAAGGCCGAGGTTCTTGGCCCGCATCGGGTAAAATTCTACTTTTCGCCGGATTTCCCGCGCCGGGCGATGATCACGCAGGTCGGCGGCACCTCGGTGTTCTCCAAGGCATGGTTCGAGGCAGACCCGGAGAACCGCCGCCTGGATGAGCCGCGCCTGGATCCTGGCATCGGATCAGGTCCCTATGTGGTGGAAACGGTCGATGTGAACCAGCGCATCATCTACAAACGCAACCCCGACTATTGGGGTAACGACGTCAACGTGAACGTCGGGCGTCACAACTATGACCGCATCCGCATCGAGTACTTTGGCGACAGCGTTGCCGCGATGGAAGGGTTCAAGGCAGGCATTTACACCATGCGGCCAGAAAACAGCTCCAAGAGCTGGGCAACGTCGTATGAGTTCGATGCGGTCAAGGAGGGGGATGTGGTGAAGGGGGAATTCCCGGATGGCAATGTCCCGGCCGCCAGTGGGTTTGTGATGAACCTCCTGCGCCCTAAATTCCAAGATCCGCGCGTGCGTGAGGCGGTTCAGCTTGGCTATAATTTCGAATGGACCAATGACAGCCTGCAATATGGGCTGTTCGCGCAGCGCCATTCCTTCTGGCAAGACACAGCGCTGGAAGCCAAGGGCCTGCCCGAGGGGCGCGAACTGGAGGTGCTGAAGGATCTGGGCGATCTCATTGATCCAGCGCTGCTGACCAGCGAGCCGGTGATGGCTCATAGCTCCAACCCGGATCGTCCGGCGGATCGGCGTAACCTGCGTCGGGCCATGAAGCTGCTGGATGAGGCGGGATGGACTGTTGGCAACGACGGTCTGCGTCGCAACGCCGAAGGAGAGCTGCTGAAGCTGGAGTTCCTGATCGATTCGCCGACGATTGAACGGATCGTGCAGCCCTATATCGCCAATCTACGCCAGATAGGGATCGACGCGATTTCCAACCGGGTCGATTTTGCGCAATATACCAGCCGCCGTCGTGAAAAAGACTTCGACATGATTACCTACGCCTACCCGAAATATCTGCAACCTTCGACCGGGCTCTATCAGCAGTTTGGGTCTGACGCGCACGAGTTTTCGGTGTTCAACCCGGCTGGAATGGCGGACCCAGCAGTTGATACGCTGATCGGCGCGATCGTGAAGGCGGAAGAACAGGAAGAACTATATGCCAATGTGCGTGCCCTAGATCGCGTCCTGCGCGCCAAGCGGTTCATGGTGCCGACCTGGTATCTGGATGTGAACTGGGTGGCCTATTGGAATTTCTATGAGCAGCCAGAGACCCTGCCGCTGTTCGATCTGGGGTTGAGTGATGTCTGGTGGGTCAACGCCGAGAAAGAAGCGGCATTGAAATCCTCCGGCGCGTTGAGGTAAGCGCCTGACATGGCAGCCTATATCCTTAGACGTTTTCTTCTGGTGATCCCGACCCTGTTCGGGATCCTCGTTATCAATTTTGCTCTGGTGCAATTTGTGCCGGGGGGGCCGGTTGAGCAGATGATCGCACAGCTGGAAGGCGGCGGTGACGTCTTTGAAGGCTTCGCCGGGGGCGGCGGGGATGCGGGCAGTGAGGCCGTTGCCGCCAATGACAACTACGCTGGCCGACAGGGGCTGCCGCCGGAGCTGATCGCAGAGCTGGAACGGCAGTATGGGCTGGACAAGCCGCCGTTGGAGCGGTTCCTCCTGATGGTCGGCAACTACATGCGCTTTGACTTTGGGGAGAGCTACTTTCGCAAGATTGATGTGATGGATCTGGTGCTGGAGAAAATGCCGGTGTCGATCTCCCTGGGGCTCTGGTCGACGCTGATCGCCTATCTGATTTCGATCCCGCTGGGCATCCGCAAGGCGTTGCGCGATGGCAGCCGGTTTGACACCTGGACCAGCGGTCTGATCATCGCAGCCTATGCGATCCCCGGCTTTCTGTTTGCGATTCTGCTGCTGGTGCTGTTTGCCGGCGGCTCTTACTGGCAGATCTTTCCACTGCGGGGGCTGACCTCCGACAATTGGGAGAGTCTCAGCCTGTTTGGCAAGGTGGCGGATTATTTCTGGCACATCACGCTGCCGGTAGTCGCCTCGACCATATCCGCCTTCGCCACGCTGACGCTGCTGACGAAGAACTCCTTTCTGGATGAGATCAAGAAGCAATATGTCATGACGGCACGGGCCAAGGGGCTGAGCGAGCGGCGCGTGCTCTACGGCCATGTCTTCCGCAATGCGATGCTGATCGTGATCGCGGGTTTTCCGGCAGTCTTCATCGGTGTGTTCTTCTCCGGCAGCCTGATCATCGAAACGATCTTCTCGCTCGATGGTCTGGGGCGGCTGGGGTTCGAGGCGGCCGTGGCGCGCGACTATCCGGTGATCTTTGGCACGCTGTTCATCTTTGGTTTGATGAGCCTTGTTGTCGGCATTATCTCCGACCTCATGTATGTGATCGTCGATCCGCGTATCGACTTTGAAAAGAGAGAGGGCTGACAGATGGCTTTGTCTCCGCTCAACCAGCGCCGCTGGAACAATTTCTGCCGCAATCGCCGGGCTTTCTGGTCGCTGTGGATCTTCTCGGTCCTGTTTGGCATTTCGCTCTTTGCCGAGTTCATCGCCAACGACAAACCGATGCTGGTCAACTACCGCGGTTCGTATTTCACCCCGGTGTTCAATTTCTACCCGGAGACAGTCTTTGGTGGCGATTTCCAGACCGAGGCGGCGTACCGCGACCCTGAGGTTCGGTGTCTGATTGCCTCCGGCGGGATCGAAGACTGCTTTGACGACCCCGAAACTATTCTGGAAGAGATCGAGGCCGGTACATTTTCAGCAGACGGGTTCGTAGAAGGATGGGCCATCTGGCCGTTGATTCCCTATTCGTTTAACACCACGGTCGACCGGCCCGGTGCGGCACCGCTGCCACCGAATGGAGAGAACCTGCTGGGCACCGATGACACCAAACGGGATGTGCTGGCGCGGGTCATTCATGGTTTCCGTCTGTCGATCCTGTTTACCCTGATGGTCACCGGTGCAGCAACATTGGTCGGTATTGCTGCGGGTGCGGTTCAGGGGTTCTTTGGCGGATGGCTGGACCTGATCTTTCAGCGCGTGATCGAGATCTGGGGATCCATCCCGCAACTCTATGTCATCATCATCATGTTTGCGATCCTTGGGCGCAGCTTCTGGCTGTTGGTGGTGTTGATGATCCTGTTCAGCTGGACCGCCCTTGTGAGCGTGGTGCGGGCCGAGTTCCTGCGCGCGCGAAATCTGGAATACGTCCGCGCTGCCAAGGCGCTCGGGGTCGGGAACATGACCATCATGTTCCGCCATATGCTGCCCAATGCGATGGTGGCGACGCTGACGTTTCTGCCTTTCATCGTGACGGGCACAATTGGCACGCTTGCAGGGCTGGACTTCCTCGGCTTTGGCCTGCCGTCCTCGGCGCCCTCGCTGGGCGAGCTGACCTTGCAGGCAAAACAGAACCTGGAGGCGCCCTGGCTTGCTTTCACCGCGTTTTTCACCTTTGCCATCATGCTGTCGCTGCTGGTCTTCATCTTTGAAGGGGTGCGCGATGCCTTTGACCCGAGAAAGACCTTCTCATGACCGGTTCAGGCTCTAATCCGCAGAATAGAGGCGTCGCGGCCTCCTGTTCGCCGCCGTGCGATGGTGCGACCCGCAAATGCTCCAACCCATGGGCAATCCGATGACAACACGCGATCAAACTTCGCCGCTATTGAACGTCGAGAACCTGCGCGTGTCTTTCCGCCAGGACGGCAAGGTGACCGAGGCCGTGCGCGGTGTGTCCTTCTCTGTTGGTCGCGGCGAAACAGTCGCGCTGGTGGGTGAGAGCGGGTCCGGGAAGTCGGTGACTGCGCTGTCCACCGTGTCATTGCTGGGGGACAGCGCCACTGTCAGCGGGTCTGTCACCTACGACGGAAAGGAAATGGTCGGCGCCAGTGACCGCCGCCTTCGGCAGGTGCGCGGCAACGATATCAGCTTCATCTTTCAGGAGCCGATGACCTCGCTCAACCCGCTGCACACGATCGAGAAACAGCTGGCCGAGTCGCTGGCACTGCATCAGGGGCTGGCGGGCGCTGCGGCGCGGAACCGGATTTTGGACCTGCTGAACCGGGTTGGTATCCGCGACGCTGAAACCCGTCTCGATGCCTATCCGCATCAATTGTCGGGTGGTCAGCGCCAGCGGGTGATGATCGCGATGGCCCTGGCCAACCAGCCCGATATCCTGATCGCGGATGAACCCACCACCGCACTGGATGTCACGATCCAAGCCCAGATCCTTGAACTGCTCGCGGACCTGAAGGCCAGCGAGGGCATGGGGCTGCTGTTCATTACCCACGACCTGAGCATTGTGCGCCGGATCGCGGATCGTGTCTGTGTCATGCAGGCCGGAGTAATTGTCGAGACCGGACCGACAGCTGAGATTTTCGCCAATCCGCAGCATCCCTATACCCGCAAACTGCTGGATGCCGAACCCACAGGCCAGCCGGAACCGGTGCCTCGGGCTGCTGAAGAGTTGGTTCGGACCGAGGATCTGAAGGTCTGGTTCCCCATCCAGAAAGGCTTGCTGAAACGTACCGTCGGCCATGTGAAGGCTGTGAACCCGACATCGCTTTCGGTGCGGGCGGGCGAAACGCTGGGCATCGTCGGCGAAAGCGGCAGCGGCAAGACAACGCTGGCTCTTGCCATCATGCGGCTGATTGCGTCGGACGGGCGTGTGGAATTCCAGGGACAGGATCTGCGCCAATGGTCTACGAGGGATCTGCGGCGGCTGCGTGCCGATATGCAGATCGTGTTTCAGGATCCTTTTGGCTCGCTCAGCCCGCGTATGACCTGCGCGCAGATCATTGCCGAAGGTCTGGCCATCCACAATGTCGATCAGGATCGGGATCCTCGGGATCTGGTGGCTGAGGTCATGACGGAGGTTGGTCTCGATCCGGCCTTTATGGATCGTTATCCGCATGAGTTTTCCGGCGGCCAGCGGCAGCGGATCGCCATTGCGCGAGCCATGGTGCTGCGGCCGAAACTGGTCGTGCTGGACGAACCCACATCGGCGCTGGACATGACGGTACAGGTTCAGATCGTCAACCTGCTGCGCGACCTGCAAAAGCGCTACGGGCTGGCCTATCTGTTCATCTCCCATGACCTGAACGTCGTGCGCGCGATGTCGCACAAGATGATCGTGATGAAGCAGGGCGATGTGGTGGAGGCGGGATCCGCTGCGGAGCTCTTTGCCAACCCGTCGGATCCTTATACGCGGCAGTTGCTCGCTGCGGCTGGATGAGGGCTTGTTTCCGCGGATAGGCCGGATCCTGAGCTTTGGTTCCGATGGTATGGGGGTCGCGACAGTTTGGCAGATCCGGCTTGCTGAAACGGCTGAGGCTGTCGCCGGCGCCTAACCTGCTGAGATAGCTAACAAGAGTGCCCTGCATGCGTTATTTGGTGGGGCGGCCGTCCGGTGGGTTGGCCCATCATGCCAACAAACGCGGCGTCGCCAATTGTGATTTGCGCGGCACATGTTTAAGTTGGTGGTTGCAGGTTGGCTTTGGCCTTGGCGCAGATCAAATCGGATCAATCATGAACGCTCCTACCATTCACAATGTGAACTGCGGCGATTGCCCCATTCGTCACCGCGCTGTTTGTGCGCGCTGTGATGCGGATGAATTGGAAGTCCTGGATTCGATCAAATACTACCGCACATATGAGGCCGGTCAGCCGATCACCTGGTCCGGCGACCGGATGGATTTCGTAGGGTCGGTTGTGTCCGGCATCGCGACCCTGACGCAGACGATGGAAGATGGCCGCACCCAGATGGTCGGCCTGCTCTTGCCCAGCGATTTTGTCGGGCGACCGGGGCGCGATACGGCTGCCTATAATGTCGTGGCGACATCCACGGTGGTCATGTGCTGTTTTCGCAAGAAACCGTTTGAGGACATGATGTCCCAGACGCCGCATGTGGCGCATCGGTTGCTTGAGATGACGCTGGACGAACTGGACGCGGCGCGGGAATGGATGCTGGTTCTGGGACGCAAGACAGCGCGCGAAAAAATCGCCAGCCTTCTGTCCATTCTGGCCCGGCGCGATGCGTCCCTACAGCGCCACAAGGACAGCAATCGGCGGGTATTCGATCTGCCGCTCACCCGGGAAGCAATGGCTGACTATCTGGGGCTGACGCTGGAGACAGTCAGCCGACAGGTCTCAGCCCTGCGTAGGGATGGTGTCATTGAACTGGAAGGCAAACGGCATGTGACCGTGCCTGACATGGGCCGCCTGATGGAAGAAGCCGGCGACGACAGCGACGGGGGCTGTCTGATCTGACTTTCCGATAGAGCGCATGAGCAAGGGGCCAGCAACCGCGGCCCCTTTTTTTTTGGACCGCGGCTAATGCGCCATCAGAACCGGGACTTTGGCCTTCTCAAGCATGTTGCGGGTCGCACCGCCCAGGATTGCCTCGCGGAACCGGGAATGGCCGTAGGCGCCCATTACGATCAGATCGGCAGCCGTATCCACGGCGTGGCGGTTCAGCACATCGGAGACCCGGGTCATTGTTTTGCTCAGTACGTCGATCTCACATTTGACCCCGTGGCGTGACAGCATCTGGCAGAGCATTCCACCTGGATCGGAACGTTCTGGACCGTGCTGCGGCGGATCAATCACCACCACACGCACCACATCCGCTGCCTGAAGCATCGGCAGCGCCTTGCGAATGGCGGTCATCGCTTCGATGCTTTCGTTCCAGGCAACCAGAACGGTTTTGGGTTGGTCGGGCAGTGGGCAGTCATCGGGAACCACCAGCACCGGCGCGCGGCCTTCGAATAGGGCGGCCTCGACGATGGCCTCCGCTTCGGCGGGGCGATCCTTGCCATAGGGCTGGTCCAAAACGACAAGATCAGAGAACCGCGCCATTCGTGCAACATGACGGCCGATATCGGCCATTTGCGCGACACCGGTCTCGACGTTGAAAGTCACGGCGGATCGCGTCAGCCGCTCGGTGGCGGCGGTTTCGATCTCGGCGACCTCCTCTTTGGCGCGGGCAAGGGTCTCCTGCAGTACCATCGCGTTGGCACCGGCGTAGTAGTACCCGGTCTGGGTGCGATCCACCCCCAGGCACAGGGCATCCAGATGGCCGTCGCTCAGGCGGGTCAGCGAGATGGATTGCTCCAGCTGGGCTCCGGTGTTTGCGGGTGTGGTCAGCACAGTCAGTAGTGTTTTGTAGGACATATTAACCTCACATGAGTATGAGCGACCGCAACAAACTTGTGGTTGTGCCGCGTGTTGCGCCATTGTGAAGGTGCTTCTCACATTCTGCGGCAAACCGTCTTGATACAGATCAAGGCGTTGTCCGGCGCAGTTTTGCATTTAAGGCTCAGAAAAAATCTGTCTGACGCGACCCAGAGAATCGTGTCGGGCAAGGAAAAGGGACGCAAGATGTCTAATTATATCAAGCTGATCGCGCTTGGTTTGGTCACGCTCTTTGCGATGATCGCGACCAATTACGCGCGGGATTTGGCCTATCAGGTTCATGCGATCATCATCATGATCGTGGCTGGTGGGCTGTTTCTATACACCCTACAACACACCGATGAGCCTGTGACTGCAACGGGATCGTTACAGGGCGAGTACTTTGACAGTGTTGTACGCGCCGGTGTGGTCGCAACCGCGTTCTGGGGTGTGGTCGGGTTTCTGGTCGGGGTGTTCATCGCCTTCCAGCTGGCCTTTCCGGTCCTGAACTTCGAATGGGCACAGGGGCTGGCGAACTTTGGGCGGCTCCGTCCATTGCATACCTCGGCGGTGATTTTCGCCTTTGGCGGTAACGCGCTGATTGCGACATCTTTTTATGTGGTGCAGCGCACCTCGGCCGCCCGTCTCTGGGGGGGCAATCTGGCGTGGTTTGTGTTCTGGGGCTATCAGCTCTTCATCGTGCTGGCGGCGACCGGATATCTCTTCGGCTCGACCCAGTCGAAGGAATATGCCGAGCCGGAGTGGCACGTTGACCTGTGGCTGACCATCGTCTGGGTTGCCTATCTCGCGGTGTTCCTGGGCACCGTTATCAAGCGCAAGGAGCCGCATATCTATGTGGCCAACTGGTTCTACCTCGCCTTTATCGTCACCGTGGCGATGCTGCATCTGGTCAACAACATGACCATTCCGGTCAGCATCTGGGGATCCAAATCCGTGATCCTTTGGTCCGGTGTGCAGGATGCGATGGTGCAGTGGTGGTATGGCCACAATGCCGTCGGATTTTTCCTGACTGCGGGGTTCCTTGGCATGATGTATTATTTTGTGCCCAAGCAGGCGGAACGACCGGTGTTTTCATACAAGCTGTCGATCATCCACTTCTGGGCGTTGATCTTCCTTTATATCTGGGCGGGGCCCCACCATCTGCATTACACCGCGCTGCCGGATTGGGCCTCGACCCTTGGCATGGTGTTCTCCATCGTGCTGTGGATGCCCAGCTGGGGCGGCATGATCAACGGCCTGATGACACTGTCGGGTGCCTGGGACAAGCTGCGCACCGACCCGGTGATCCGTATGATGGTGATCTCGATCGGCTTTTATGGCATGTCCACCTTTGAAGGTCCGATGATGTCGATCCGCGCGGTGAACTCGCTGTCGCATTACACCGACTGGACCATTGGTCACGTTCACTCCGGTGCGCTTGGCTGGAACGGCATGATTACCTTTGGTGCCCTCTACTTCCTAGTGCCGGTTCTGTGGAAACGTGAGCGCCTCTATTCGCTCAGCCTGGTGTCCTGGCACTTCTGGCTGGCGACAATCGGCATCATTCTCTACGCGGCGTCGATGTGGGTGACCGGCATTATGGAAGGCCTGATGTGGCGTGAAGTGGATGCCAACGGGTTCCTTGTGAACTCCTTTGCCGACACCGTGGCTGCAAAGTTCCCGATGTATGTGGTGCGCGCCCTCGGCGGGGTCCTGTTCCTCGCTGGTGCTCTGATCATGTGCTACAATCTCTGGATGACCGTACGACGGGCGCCGGCCAAAGAGGCCAGCCTGACCGTTGCGGTTCCGGCTGAATAAGGAGGGCCGGACAATGGCAATTCTCGACAAACATAAAATCCTCGAGACCAATGCGACCCTCCTTCTGGTGTGCAGCTTTCTGGTTGTCACCATCGGTGGGCTGGTCCAGATCGCACCGCTGTTCTGGCTGGAAAACACCATCGAAGAGGTGGAAGGCATGCGCCCCTACACCCCGCTGGAGCTGGCCGGGCGTGACATCTACATCCGCGAAGGCTGCTATGTCTGCCACAGCCAGATGATCCGCCCCATGCGGGACGAAGTGGAACGTTACGGTCCTTATTCGCTGGCAGCGGAGTCGATGTATGACCATCCCTTCCAGTGGGGGTCCAAACGGACCGGCCCGGATCTGGCCCGTGTGGGTGGCCGCTATTCTGACGAATGGCACGTGGATCACCTGCGCGACCCGCAGTCGGTTGTCCCGGAATCGGTGATGCCCAAATATGGCTTCCTTGAGAACAACCGGATTGACGGCGAATACATCGGCGATGTGATGGCGGCGAACGCTTTTGTCGGTGTGCCCTATTCCGACGAGATGCTGGAAAATGCAGAGGCCGACTTCCGCGCCCAGAGCAATCCCGACGCCGATTATGACGGGCTTCTGGAGCGCTATGGCGAGAAGGTCAGCGTACGCAATTTCGACGGTCAGCCTGGGATCTCCGAGGCCGACGCGCTGATCGCTTATCTGCAAATGCTGGGGACTTTGGTTGATTTCTCGACCTTCACCCCCGCAGCCAACCGCTGATTGGAGGCAGGCATGGATATCTACACTCTGCTTCGGGAATTTGCGGACAGCTGGATGTTGCTCTTTCTGTTCGTGTTTTTCCTGGCTGTTGTGATCTGGGCGTTCCGCCCCGGCAGCAGCAAGGTCTACAAGGACACCGCCAACATCCCCTTCCGGCATGAAGACAAACCCGCCCCAGAAATGGGTAAAGCCAAGGAGGCGCGGTCATGAGCAAGAAAGTGAAGAAGTTCGAGGACGATCCGAATACCACCGGCCACAGCTGGGACGGGATCGAGGAGTTCGACAACCCGATGCCACGTTGGTGGCTCTGGACCTTTTACGCGACCATTATCTGGGGCATTGGCTATACCATCGCCTATCCGGCCTGGCCGGGCATCCAGTCTGCGACTGCCGGTGTGTTGGGCTGGAACTCGCGGGCGCTGGTGGCAGAAGAAATCGCCGCTGTGAACGAGGCGAATGCCCCGATCAACAGCCGCCTTGAGGAGATTGAGCTTGCGTCGATTTCCACCGATCCCGAGCTGAACGGCTACGCGGTCTCGGCTGGTTCTGCGGTGTTCAAGACCTGGTGCGCCCAGTGTCACGGTGCCGGTGCCGCCGGGGCCAAAGGGTATCCGAACCTGTTGGATGACGATTGGCTTTGGGGCGGATCGATCGAGGATATCCACGCGACGATCGCCCATGGGATCCGCAACGAAGAAAGCGACGAGGCGCGTTATTCGGAGATGCCGGCCTTTGGTCGCGATGAGTTGCTGGAGAAGGAAGAGATTGATCAGGTCGTGAACTTCGTGATGTCGCTTTCGGGCGATCCTCAGGATGCGACGAAGGTGGAGGCGGGTGCGGTGGTCTTTGCCGACAATTGCGCCTCCTGCCACATGGACGACGGTACCGGTGACCGTTCACAGGGCGCTCCGAACCTGGCCGATGCCATCTGGCTCTATGGCGGGGATTACGCAACCCTGACAGAGACCGTCCACAATTCACGTTACGGGGTCATGCCAAACTGGAACACGCGTCTGACCGAGGCGCAGATCCGCGCGGTTTCGGCTTATGTGCACCAGTTGGGTGGCGGCGAATAGCTCTGCCTGTTTCGTGTCGCTGGATATGATCTCTGGGGCTGCCTTCGGGCGGCCCCATCTGCGTTTTGATAAGGCGAATTGTGACGCATTTTTTTCTTGAAGCTACAGTTGCTGTAGGGTTTAGCAGGGTGGGGCAACCAGATAGGTGACCTCATGTCAGATACCCGCTTCCTTACCGCAACCTCTATGCTGGATATCACCGCGCCAGCAATTTCTGCTTTGATTTCAGCGCGTGGCTGGCAGCAGCTCGCACCCGCTGACCGGATCGGCGCCGCCTATACCTACGTCCGCAATGATATTCTGTTTGGCTATAACATCGCTGATACGCGGACGGCATCGCAGGTTCTGGCGGACGGCTACGGCCAATGCAATACCAAGGCAACCCTGCTGATGGCGCTGCTGCGGGCGCTTGGCATTCCGTGCCGTCTGCATGGCTTCACCATTGATAAGAGCCTCCAGCGCGGTGTTGTACCCGAACTGGTGTATTGGATGGCTCCGCGCAATATCCTGCATTCTTGGGTTGAGGTTCAGCTGGACGGCCAATGGATCAACCTGGAGGGTTTCATCCTGGATCAGGGCGTGCTCGGGGCTTTGCAGGCGGCATTTCCGGGGCGCGACACGCTATGTGGCTATGGCGCTGGCACCGATTGCCTGCAAGCGCCGATGGTCGTATGGCAAGGGCGCGACACCTATATTCAGAAAACCGGGATCAATGCAGATCTTGGTGTGTTCGATAGCCCGGATGCCTTCTACGCCCGCCACCGGCAGGACCTGCGCGGCATACGCGGTTGGCTCTATCGGAATGCCATTCGTCATTGGATGAACCATCGGGTCGCCGGGATCCGTCGCGGGCAGGTGCCGGTACTGCCAGGTGGGAGCAGTACATTGGAACCGCAGTTCTCCAGTCCGCTTCTTACCGCGGACACCGGCCCGTATTCAACAGAGGGAGAGTAGATTTTGGCCGGTCTTTGATCCCGGTCAAATACAATGGACGGGATGCCGGATAGTCTTGCCTCATCAGACAGTGCCACCGATGTGCCCTTTCCAGCGCCGGTGGCCGTCCAGTCCGCTACCTGTCTTGCAGGTAAACGGACCCAGCGTCGGCTTTTCGATCTGTTCGCGCGTTTCCTGAAAAGCCGACGCTCTCGCTTTCCCAAGCGTTCATCTCCATATGCGGTGCCGGTTGCTCAGCCGATTGGGTTCTATCCCGCTGGCCACAATCACGCTAGGCTTGTTCCCGGAGCGCGGGACCGGTGACATCTCGCGGCTGCGCCCTGGTGTCACATCTGCGACGTGGCGACGCGGCCGACCGCGGGGAGAGGAGCGCAAAGGCCTCTACTTTATGGATTTATTGGGCGCGCCGTGGTTTCGGACGGAATGCCGCGCCCGGTTGACGATGTCGTCACGACGGCAAAGATGTGTTCCGCATACGCGTTTGATCCACGTCAAGGTTCGTCCGGGGCGCATCTGGGACAACCGCTGCAACAATGCAAGATTTGGAGTGAGTCCGTGAGCGATTCCGATCCCGCCCCCAGCCTATATGCCGCCAGAGAGCCGATTTTCCCCCGCCGCGTGTCCGGCGCCTTTCGTAACCTGAAGTGGTATATCATGGCGGTAACGCTGGGGATCTACTACCTAACGCCATGGATCCGCTGGGACCGTGGTCCGGCGCTGCCTGATCAGGCGGTGTTGCTGGACCTGGCCAATCGGCGGTTTTACTTCTTCTGGATCGAAATCTGGCCGCATGAGTTCTATTTCGTTGCAGGCTTGCTGATCATGGCAGGGCTGGGGTTGTTTCTGTTCACCTCGGCGCTGGGGCGTGTCTGGTGCGGCTATGCCTGCCCGCAGACGGTCTGGACGGATCTGTTCATCCTGGTCGAGCGCTGGGTCGAGGGGGATCGGAACGCGCGCCTTCGCCTGCACCGCCAACAGAAGCTGGATTTTCGCAAGGCGCGTCTGCGGATCACCAAGTGGGTGCTCTGGCTGTTGATTGGTCTCGCAACCGGGGGGGCCTGGGTCTTCTATTTTGCAGATGCACCGACGCTGCTGCATGATCTTGTCACCGGGAATGCCCACCCGGTCGCTTATACCACTATTGCCATCCTGACCGGGACCACTTTCCTGTTCGGTGGTTTTGCGCGTGAGCAGATCTGTATCTACGCCTGCCCCTGGCCACGCATTCAGGCGGCGATGATGGACGAGGATACGCTGACCGTCGGCTACCGCGAATGGCGGGGAGAGCCGCGCGGCAAACCGCGCAAGACCGATGAGCCGGGGCTGGTCCACGGCGATTGCATCGACTGTATGGCCTGCGTCAACGTCTGCCCGATGGGGATCGACATCCGCGATGGTCAGCAGATGGAATGTATCACCTGTGCGCTTTGCATAGACGCCTGCGATGATGTGATGGAACGGATCGGTAAGCCGCGCGGGCTGATCGATTATATGGCGCTCAGTGACGAGGCGAATGAGCGCGCAGGCCATCCACCCAAGAACATCTGGAAGCATATCCTGCGCCCGCGTACGCTGATGTATACGGCACTCTGGGGGGGCGTTGGTCTGGTGCTCCTGTTTGCCCTGTTCATCCGTTCGGACATCGAGTTGACGGTGGCCCCGGTGCGCAACCCGACCTTTGTGACGCTCTCGGACGGCTCGATCCGTAACACTTATGATGTGCGGTTGCGGAACAAGACTGGAGAGCCACGCCCGTTTGAACTTTCGATCAAGGGAGCGCCTGGCATGCAGCTGACGCTGGAAGGCATTGATGGCTCGATCGTTACGGTGCCTGCCGATACCAGCCTGCTTCAGCGCGTTTATATCGTGGCACCGAAATCCGCCGATGCCGCCGCAGCGCGCAGCACGCCGGTGCGGATCTGGGTTGCAGATATCGACAATGGAGAACGTGCGTATAAGGATACCAGCTTTAACGGGAACGGGAGCAGCCAATGACCGAGGGCAAACCGACACGACAGTTCACCGGCTGGCACGCGCTTATGATCTTCGGCGGCGCCTTCACCGTGATCATCGCTGTCAATATCGCACTGGCGGTCAATGCGGTGCGGACGTTTCCCGGGCTGGAGGTCAAGAACAGCTATGTCGCGAGCCAGAGCTTCGATGCCCGTCGCGATGCGCAGCAGGCTTTGGGCTGGTCAGTCTATGCCTCGGCCGCCGGGGATCAGGTGAAACTGGAGATCACCGATGCCAATGGCGCACCGGTTGAGGTGGCACATTTGGCAGCGACACTCGGCCGTGCCACCCATGTGAAGGATGATCAGACACCTGATTTTCGCTTTGACGGTACGGCCTATGTCGCAGCTGCGCAGCTGAGCGCGGGCAATTGGAACATCCGAATGGTGGCCCGGGCCGAGGATGGCACCGAATTCACGCAGCGGGTCATCCTGCATGTGGCGCGGTAACTGGCCATGAGCACCGCCTTTGGCCCCCAACTGGCCGCATGCCCCGGCTGCGTCGCAGCGCCAAACGGCGCGGTTGAGCAGGCGCCGACCGAGGCACGTCTGGCCCTGTCGCTGCCCAGTATTCATTGTCAGGCCTGCATCTCCACGGTGGAGCGGGGTCTGAATGCGGTGCCGGGCGTGCGGAGCGCTCGGGTCAATCTCACTCTGAAACGCGCGCTGATTGAGGCCGATCCCGAGGTGCGTGCGCTTGATCTGGTGCCAGTATTGGAACAGCTTGGGTTCGAGGCGCACGAGCTTGACCTGTCGGCGTTGGGCGCGACCGAGACCGATCAGGCGGGACGTGAGCTGCTGATGCGTCTGGCGGTGGCCTTCTTCGCGTCGATGAATGTGATGCTGCTGTCGGTCTCGGTCTGGTCAGGGGCAAGCGATGCAACCCGTGACATGTTCCACTGGATCTCTGCGGCGATCACCTTCCCGGCGATCCTCTTCGCCGGGCAGCCCTTTTTTCGCAACGCCTGGCAGGCCTTGCGGGTGGGGCGGCTCAATATGGATGTGCCGATTGTTCTGGCAATCGTCCTGGCGCTGGTGACCTCTCTGTGGGAGACCTCGCTCTCTGGTGAACACGCCTATTTCGACGCGGCGCTGACATTGACGTTCTTCCTGCTGGCGGGTCGCTATCTGGACCATCGTACCCGCGCTGTGGCGCGTTCTGCGGCCGAGGAACTGGCGGCACTGGAGGTCCCGCGCGCCCTGCGGCTGGATGAGGCCGGGCAACCGGCGGAGGTTGCCGTTGCCGATCTGGCCATTGACGATCGTATTCTGGTACGCCCGGGCGGTCGGATGCCTGTGGATGGTGTCGTCCTGGACGGGCAGTCGGAACTGGATCGCTCTTTGCTCACCGGTGAAACGCTGCCGGTTTTTGCCGAAGTTGGGAGCCTTGTTTCGGCGGGTGAGGTCAATCTGACCGGACCCTTGATTGTGCGCGCGACCGCCGTCGGGGCCGAGAGTTCCCTGCATCAGCTTGCCGATCTGGTCGCCATCGCAGAGTCCGGGCGGTCACGCTATACCTCGCTGGCGGATCGCGCGGCGAAGCTATATGCGCCCGGGGTTCATATCCTGTCCGCGCTGGCCTTCCTTGGCTGGTATCTCTTTACCTTCGACATGCGAGTGGCGCTGAATATTGCCGCTGCGGTGCTTATCATCACCTGTCCCTGCGCGCTGGGGCTGGCGGTCCCTGCGGTGACAACTGCGGCCTCGGGGCGGCTGTTCAAGAAAGGCATGTTGATCAAACACGCAACTGCGCTGGAACGTCTCGCTGAGGTCGATATCGTAGTTTTCGATAAGACCGGCACGCTGACCAATGGCAACCCTCAATGCGATGACTTCGACCAGCTGTCTCTGCCAGATCAGCGGTTGGCCTATGCGCTGGCACAGGGGTCTGATCATCCGCTGTCGGTTGCAATCTGCCGTGCTGCGGAACAGGCCGGGATTGAGCCTGCGTGGCTGACAAGGCAGGAAGAGATGCCGGGATTTGGCACCGAGGGGCAGCACGGGGGGCAGCGGGTGCGTCTGGGGCGCGCGGCATGGGTTGGCGCGGCGCCGGGGCAGAAGACCGCCGCCTATCTTGATCGCGGTGATGGTGCGCCACAGGCTTTGACGTTTTCGGATAGTCTGCGTCCCGGCGCCGCTGCGGCAGTAGAAGCGTTGCAGGCGGCGGGAAAGGACGTCTGGCTGATTTCGGGTGACACTGAAGGAGCGGTGAGCGAACTTGCAGGCCGCCTCGGGATCCAGAACTGGATGGCCTCCGCCTTGCCGCAGGATAAATGCGATCAGGTCTCGGCCCTCTCCAGCGCGGGCCACCGGGTGCTGATGGTCGGTGATGGTTTGAATGACACTGCCGCGTTGGCGACAGCACATGTGTCCATTTCGCCCGCTTCGGCGCTGGATGCAGCGCGGGTTGCGTCGGATATCGTTCTGCTGGGACAGGATCTGGCCCCCATAGCCGAGGCCTGTAATGTCGCGCAGAAGGCAACACGACGCATTCGCGAGAACTTTCGCATTGCGACACTCTACAATGTGATCGCGGTTCCCTTGGCGGTGGCAGGGCTTGCGACCCCTCTTGTGGCTGCCTTGGCGATGTCGACATCGTCGATTACAGTATCCCTAAACGCGTTGCGCCTGCGCTGATGATGACCGCAGGCGACCGGCAGGCCAATTCAAGAGAGCCAAGATGAGCGTACTTACCTATCTGATACCGATCTCCCTTTTCCTGGGGGGCGTGGGACTTGTCGGTTTTCTCTATACGGTGCGCTCGAACCAATATGACGATCCAGAAGGTGATGCGCGCAGGATTCTCAGCGACGAATGGGATGATCACCCCAAGCCGTGATTGAACGCTCGAGTGACGGCATGGACCTGCAAAAGAAAAGGCGCCAGAAGGCGCCTTTTCCTATTGGCTTTGTCGCCCGCTTCAGGAGGGGCCGACCGTTTCGCAGGTGATGTTGCGGGCAGAGAGGCGGCGGCAGGCGAGGGCCGCACTCTCCTTGGTCATGCCAAGAAAATTGGCATCAAAGCCACGAGGTGTCTTAACAACTTTGCGCAGGCTGCCATCGAGGGTTGCCATTTCGGCAAGTGCCGTGCGCAGCAGCACTTTTTCGGCCTGATAGCGGCTGCCGTAGCGGCCCACGTTGATACCCCAGTAGCGCCCGCCCGAGGTCGAGAGCCGGGTGACAACCACCGGTTCCGGCTCGGCTGCGGTCTGGTTCGTGGCCAGCCGTGCGGGACGGGCCATGGGGCGCAGACCTACAAAGGGGCGTGGCCTGGCAATCGGAGCAGCCGTTTGTTCGGCTACGGCCGCCACGATTTCTGCCTCGGCGATGGCAGCCGTGATGCTGGCCTGTAGAACATCGCGATCCAGCTTCGGCGGTGCCTCTGCTGCAGGGATTTCGCTGGTGGTCGTCTCGGTCTCAGCCTCGGTCTGAGCCTCGGCCAGCACTGTTGCGGCCTCAGGTTCAGCGGCGCCTGGACGGCGTCTGGGGCGCAGGCTGGTTTTCACCAGACCCGAGACGCGAATGGTCTTGCCCGCCGCCCCGACGGCAGCCGGTTCGTCAGCGCTGGCCAGCTGGGTGCCAAGACCATGATTGCCCTGATAGGGCGGGCGCGCCGGCCGCCGCAATTTGGCGCTGCTTGGCGCGCGGCGAAACCCAAGATCGAGGAGTTCGGCGACTTTGGCATTACGAGAGGTTGATGATTTGCCGCCAAAAACAGTGGCAATGATCCGTTCGTTGCCACGTTCTGCGGAGGCGACGAGATTGAAACCTGCGGCCCGGGTGTAGCCGGTCTTGATCCCGTCGGCACCGCGATAGGCCGCAAGAAGACGACGGTTGGTGTTGGGCACGTTGCGCACACCGGCATCCGCCGAACGGCGCGAGAACAGATTGTAATACTCGGGATAATCATAGAGCAGATGCCGCCCGAGCGTGGTCATGTCACGCGCGGTGGACAGATGCCCGTTCTGGGTGAGGCCATGGGCGTTCTTGAAGGTGGTGCGAGACATCCCAAGCGCCTTGGCCGTGCGGGTCATGCGGCGGGCGAAGGCGGCTTCGGATCCGGCGAGTGTCTCGCCAATGGCAGTGGCGGCATCATTGGCGGATTTTACGGCAGCGGCCCGAATTAGGTAGCGAAAGGCGATGCGCTGTCCGGCCTTCAAACCCAGTTTCGACGGTTGCTCGGATGCGGCGTTACGGCTGATCTTCACCTCTGTATCGAGGCTAATCTCGCCGTTGCGAATGGCTTCAAACGCAATATAGAGCGTCATCATCTTGGTCAGCGAGGCCGGGTGCAGCCGGGTGTCTGCATTTCGGGAGTGCAGGACTTCGCCCGTCCGGGCGTCGATGACCATCGCGGCATAGGGGGCTGCCATCGCACTGGGCGGCGCAGTTGCGACCATCGATAGGAAAATAACCAGTCCCAAGACCCAACGCCCCAAACGGGAATACACCCGCAAAGCGCGGATCAGCGGAGTCCGCCTGACCTGCACGATATCTGCCATTTTTGCCTCTTGTCGCCGGTTTTCCGACTGACGTTTTTGCCTGTATTAAAAAAGCGTAGCACAGGGTCACTTTGGAATAAACAGCCCGGTTTTTAAGGAAAAATCGAGTTCAGAGTTTGCTCTTCGACATCTAGTGGTGCGCAGCGATGATGACCACTAGATCGGCGGTTGGTTAAAGAAGTGTTAGCGAAAAAAATTGCCGCGGCGCGTGCTATTGGCGGTTGCACGCCTGCGTCTGGTGCCCTGCTGCAACAAGGCACGGCCGACACGCCGCCCATTGAGCGATTCCAGCAGGGCATGACGGGCTGAATCCGCGAGTCTGTCAGGGGTGATGCGGTCCTGTCGTGTAGAAAGGGCCCATGTAGGCCAGCTCCAGAGAAAAGGCGCAGGGGGTGGAGATTCGTGCTGTGATTGCGGTTTTCAACGCCGCAAGCAGCCTGTTGGAAAACGCGGCATCGCGATGGGGTTTCACCAGAACGGAGACCTTCACCACAACATGGCTGTGATGATAGGCGTCGGTCGGATAGCCGCGTCCCTTGCAATCACCGGCCCCATCGTCGTGGGATAGGATGACCTGTTCGATTTCTGCCAGGATCGCGGGGATGTCGAGATCCAGATCGCTGCTGTATTTGATTTCGGCGTGAGGCATTGGTGTGTCCGTTTGTTAGGTGATGAAGGCGAGAGTCGCGACAGCGCGGATCAGCCGATCTCGGCCACCAGCGCGGGCAGTGCGCCCAGATCCGCGATTTCGGTGTATCGAGGGCTATGGGTCGGCGCCGGAGCAAACTCGACCTCCCAGATCAATCCATGCGGCACATATGTGCCCCAGCCGCCTGCCTCGATTGCCGGGACCACGTCCGAGCGCATGGAATTGCCAACCATCATCGCCCGCTCCGCGCCATCGCCGTGGCGCAGGAAAATATCGGCATAGATCTGCGGCGTCTTCTCCGAGACGATTTCGACCCCGTCGAACAGATCACCCAGCCCGGATTGCGCCAGCTTGCGCTCCTGATCCAGCAGGTCGCCTTTTGTGACCAGCACTACGCGGTGGCTGTCGGCCAGAGCTTCAACCGCTGTCCGCGCGTTCTCTAACAGCTCGATAGGGTAGGATAGCATCATCTGCCCGGCGGTGATCAGCTCCTGTATGACGCAGGCAGGCACCTGGGCCTCTGTCACGTCAATGGCGGTTTCAATCATCGACAGGGTGAACCCCTTAACGCCGTATCCATAACGCCCGAGGTTCTGTTTTTCCGCTGCCAGCAGCCGCTCCCCCAAAGCCTGCGAATCGAGATCATCGGGAACGTGATCCATCAGCAGTTCGGCAAAGCGGTCCTGGGTGATGCGGAAAAATCGTTCATTATGCCAAAGGGTATCATCGGCATCGAAGCCAATTGTTGTCAATTTTCGAGTCAATCCGACACTCTCAATCCCTTTTCCTATCCATCAGAAAGGCTATATAAGCGGGACATCAAAATCCATCCACGATCGGAAGTCTGTGCCAATGCTGCCTACGCCAGTTATGATGTCGGATCATTCAGATGACGATACCGATCTCGGTGTCCTGACCAAGACCCGACCCAAAACGCAGCGTCCGCCGCGCTACAAGGTGCTGTTGCTGAATGACGATTACACTCCGATGGAGTTCGTGGTCATGGTGCTGGAACGGTTCTTCAGCATGACCCATGCCGAGGCCTTCGAAGTGATGCTCACCGTTCACAAGAAAGGCGTCGCGGTGGTCGGCGTTTTCAGCCATGAGATCGCCGAGACAAAAGTGGGGCAAGTGATGGATTTTGCCCACCGCCATCAGCATCCGTTGCAATGCACGATGGAAAAAGAAGAATAAAAAGAGGCTTTTAGATGTCTGTTCGCCTGTCCCTGGCCGTCGAGACGGGCGGATTTTCCATGCCCGACTCCGGCCGCATCGTTGTGTTTCACCCGCTGTCCGACCTTGACCTGTCGGCGCTGCCAAAAGAGCGGCTGCTGATCGTACAACCCTTTGCGCCCGATCATATTGCGCTGGCGGGCCAAGGCTACGATTGCGTGCCCGAACTGCCTGCGGACGAGCGGTTCGCGGCAGCGGTTGTTCTCTTGCCACGGGCGAAGGCTCTGGCGCGCGCGCTGTTGGCCAAGGCCGCCGGGGTCTGCGACGGCCCCGTGCTTGTCGATGGTGGCAAGACCGATGGGGTCGATTCGGTGCTGAAGGCGCTGCGTGCCCGCACCGAAGTGTCGGCCCCGATATCAAAGGCACACGGCAAGGCGTTCTGGTTCGACGCGACGCACTCCGATCTGGCGGACTGGCAGGGCGCAGCTGCCCAGGTCGAGGGTGGTTTTCAGACGGCTCCCGGTGTGTTCTCCGCCGATGGCATTGATCCGGCTTCGGCTCTGCTGGTCGCCGCACTGCCGGAGAAGCTGGGCCGCAATGTGGTCGATCTTGGGGCTGGGTGGGGCTATCTCGCCGCTGCGATCCTGCAACGCGAGGGCGTGGCGGCGCTGCATCTGGTTGAGGCCGATCATAATGCCCTCAGCTGCGCACGAAAGAACGTCAGCGATCCCCGCGCCCACTTCCACTGGGCCGATGCCCGCAGCTGGTCTGCGCCAGAACGGGTCGATTGCGTCATCTCCAATCCGCCGTTCCACACCGGGCGCACGGCAGAACCGTCGCTCGGACAGGCGTTTATCACTGCGGCGTCCGGTATGCTGGCACCGTCAGGGTCGCTCTGGATTGTTGCAAACCGGCATCTGCCCTATGAGGCGACGCTTACCGAGCAGTTCGTAACAGTCGATGAGGTCGCCGGGGACAATCGGTTCAAGGTTCTGCGGGCCAGCCGACCGCGTCGTCACCGTCGCTGACAACGACCAAACACAAAGGGTGGTTCCCTTGTTTCTGTCGGCAGTCTAGGTTGCTGAAAAACGGGCTGGTGCCGTGGCGCCCCCCGGATCCTGACGGAGATCATTCATGTCTTTTTCCATTTCCGGCAAAACGGCCATCGTCACCGGTTCGGCCAGTGGCATCGGTCTTGCCATTGGCAAACAATTCGCAGCAGCCGGTGCCAATGTCATGTTTGCCGATACCGATGAGGC
The DNA here is from genome assembly GCF_048056175.1 of Phaeobacter sp. JH20_29. Taxonomy (NCBI): domain Bacteria; kingdom Pseudomonadati; phylum Pseudomonadota; class Alphaproteobacteria; order Rhodobacterales; family Roseobacteraceae; genus Phaeobacter; species Phaeobacter sp. JH20_29. The sequence continues at coordinate 131,135 of NZ_JAYMWO010000012.1, read as the reverse complement.
GGCGCTGCTGAGCGAGCTTGGCACGCAAGCGGATGAAAGCAATATCCGGTACTTTGCCGGGGACCTTCGGGAACGGCTGACCATTGCCAATCTTTTGTCGGCAACCATTGATGCCTTCGACGATATCGACATCCTGGTCAATGGCGCACGGCAGGTGGTGCCGACCGATCCGCTGGACCCGGAAGACAAGTCGATGGAGCTGCTGCTCAACGAGACGCTGTTGCCGACCATGCGCCTGTCGCAACAGGTGGCACGGCGGATGATCAAACAGGGTGAGCAACGCGACAATGGCGGGCCCAATGGCGCCATCATCAATCTGTCATCCATCGCCGCGCGCCGCTCGCACCCGGAACTGCTGGCCTATTGTGTGGCCTCGGCTGCGCTTGATCAGTTGACCCGGTCGCTGTCGGTTTCGCTGGCCCCTCATAGGATCCGGGTCAACTCCATTGCGTTCGGCTCTGTAATGAGCGCGTCGATGCAGGCGACGCTCAAGGATAATCGCGCCTATCGGCAGGATATCGAACGCCATACCCCCTTGGGGCGTATTGCCTCTCCCAGTGAACTGACCGAGGCGGCGCAGTTCCTGGCCTCTGACGCGGCGGCTTTTATGACCGGCCAGATCGTTACCCTGGACGGTGGCCGCACGCTGCTGGACACTGTCGCGGTGCCGGTCCATTAAGCGGCTTTCACCTTTGCGCATATAGGCGACCAGATGAGCATTGAAATGATCGACGAAAAAGCCCGAGCGGCAGCTTGGTTCAGATCCTTGCGTGATACGATTGTGGCCGCCTTCGAGGCGCTGGAAGACAGCCATGCCAGCGGCCCTTTCAGTGATCAGCCTGCCGGCCGTTTCGAGGTCAGCGAAACCACGCGCTCTGCCGAGGATGGCAGTGATGCCGGTGGTGGCCTGATGAGCGTGATGCGCGGCGGTCGCGTCTTTGAAAAGGTCGGCGTGAATATCTCTGAGGTCTACGGCACATTGGGTGAGCGCGCGCAGAATGCCATGGCGGCGCGCAAGGGCATTCCGGGGATGAAGGACGATCCGCGCTTCTGGGCCTCTGGCATCTCTCTTGTGGCACATATGCAGAACCCTCATGCCCCCGCGGTCCATATGAACACGCGGATGTTCTGGACCCCGCATGCCTGGTGGTTTGGCGGGGGGTCCGACCTGAATCCATGTATCGAATACGATGAGGACACCGCCCATTTCCACCGCATGCAGGAACAGCATCTGGCGGCCCATGGCGCCGGGCTGTATCCCCAGCTCAAGGCCTGGGCGGATGAGTATTTCTACATCCCTCACCGGCAGAGGGCGCGCGGGGTTGGCGGCATCTTCATGGATGACCGCAACAGCGGCGACTGGGAGGCGGATTTCGCCCTGACGCAGGATATTGGCCGCGCCTTCCTTCCTGCCTATCTGCCGTTGGTCGAAAAACGCAGGCCGATGGCATTCGGCGCAGCGGAGAAAGACGTCCAGCTGGTCCATCGCGGCCTCTATGCCGAGTATAATCTGGTCTATGACCGCGGCACCAAATTCGGCCTGGAGACCGGCCATGACGCCAATGCCGTCCTGATGAGCCTGCCGCCGATGGCGAAATGGGTCTGATCAAGGCGCGCGATCTCCTGCTGATGGCGCGGGCGCGCTGTCTTGATCATTGCTCTGAACGGGCTGGCGGGCTTTACTGAACCAAAGCGAAAATCGCAGAGATCGGGCAGGTCGGGATGAGCAGATTTTGGTGGGTGCTTGCAGGGATGATGGTCCTTGCCGCTTGTAGCGGCCGAACAACACCGGTTGCGCCACCGACACCGCCAATAGGCCAGCCGGTTCAGCCCGGAGAAACCACCGCTAGCCTTGCCGCGGCGCGGGCGCGGCTGATCACCCACCCTAAATTCGCCGACAGCGATCCGCACCCCTGGGACGGGCGCACGCCATGGTCGTACCCCATCCATGGCATCGACGTCTCACGCTGGCAGGGGGACATCGACTGGCGCCGGGTTCGGGCTGCAGGCATCAGCTTTGCCTATCTGAAGGCAACTGAAGGCGGTGATCTCACCGATCCGAAATTCCGCGATCACTGGCGTGCCGCACGACAGGCGGGCGTCAAACGCGGCGCCTATCATTACTTCTACTTCTGCCGCCCGGCCGCGGAACAGGCGCGCTGGTTCATCCGTCATGTCCCCCGCGACAGCGCGGCCCTGCCGCATGTGCTGGACATGGAGTGGACGCCACATTCTCGCACCTGCACCAAACGTCCCTCCGGCGCCAGGGTGCGGGCGGAGGCAAAGCGGTTTCTGGACCTTCTGGAAGCGCATTATGGCCAGCGGCCTGTGCTCTACACGACGGTGGATTTCTACCGTGAGACCAGCATCGGCCGCCTGCGGGATACTGAGTTCTGGTTGCGCTCGGTCGCGGATCACCCGCATGTCACCTATCCCGGTGCGCTCTGGCGGTTCTGGCAATATACCGGCACCGGACGCGTGCCCGGGATCGCTGGCAACGTCGACCTCAACGTCTTTGGCGGCGGGCCAGAGCGTTGGCTGCGGTGGTCGGGGCAGATCTGAGCTGCACCGGTCGGGCCATCTTCTGGCTCAAAATATCCCGGAGCGCGAGGCAGCGCCTCGCATTCTACTGCCGATCCTGGTGCTTCCAGTCGAAAAAGCCCGCTCCGGCTTGCGCCAGAAGTTTCGCGGCCATCTCGCGGCCCAGCTCCGCACCGTCTTCGAGCGCACAGGTCTGATCGTCATTGATCGCTTCCGATCCGTCAGGGCGCAGGACTTCGCCGCGCAGCCTCAGGCTGTTGCCCTCCAACGTCGCAAGACCAGCGATCGGGGTCTCGCAAGAGCCATCCAGCGCGGCAAGAAATGCGCGCTCGGCGGTCAGGCGCAGCCCGGTCTCGCGGTCATGCAGAGCCGCCAGCATATCACCGATACGGCTATCGCCCTGTCGGCGCTCAATGCCAATGGCACCCTGGGCGACGGCGGGTAGCATGTCTTCTGGGGGGATGGCGGTTGCCGGAACCTGATCGGCGCCAAGACGGTTGAGCCCGGCCATCGCCAGAAAGGTGCATTCGGCCACACCATCGCGCAGTTTGGTCAGCCGTGTCTGCACATTGCCACGAAATTCCACAACCTTGAGATCGGGACGCCGATGCAGAAGCTGTGCGCGCCGCCGCAGTGAGGAGGTGCCGACAACGGCGCCTTCGCGCAGCTCCGCGATGGATGAGACATTGGCGCAGATGAAAGCATCACGCACGTCTTCACGCGGCAGATAGGTGTCCAGCAGCAACCCCGCAGGCTGCGCTACGGGCATGTCCTTCATGGAATGCACTGCAATGTCGATGGCACCGGACAGCAGGTCCTCTTCGATCTCCTTCGTGAACAGCCCCTTGCCACCCAATGTCTTCAGCGGTTTATCTGCCGCGATCAGCGCCTGATTGTCACCGCTGGTCTTGATCACGACAATGTCGAATGCGTCCTGTGGCAGATCGAAGGCGGCCATGAGCCGGGCGCGGGTTTCATGGGCCTGGGCCAGCGCCAAAGGCGAACCGCGGGTGCCGATTTTCAGGGGCGAAGCGGGGGAGGGCAGATCGATCTGTGTCATATATCGACCCTTAATCGCGACATAATGCCATGACAAGCACCGGTCCTGCTGCCCTTGACAATTTGCCGCCAAGGCTAGACCTCAGATGCAACACAGATATGAGGGTGATCATGGCCGAACAGAAGAAGCTGCTGCGCGCATTGGCGGGCGAGACACAGGATGTGCCGCCGATCTGGATGATGCGCCAGGCGGGCCGCTATTTGCCCGAGTACCGCGCCACCAGGGCTGAGGCCGGCGACTTTCTGTCGCTCTGCTATAATCCGGAACTGGCGACTGAGGTGACGCTGCAGCCGATCCGTCGCTACGGTTTCGATGCAGCGATTCTGTTTGCCGATATCCTCTTGGTGCCGCAGGCACTCGGGGCTGATCTTTGGTTCGTGACCGGCGAGGGGCCGCGCCTGTCGACGGTCACAACGGAGAGCGATTTTGCCAAGTTGGGACCGGTCAGCGACATCCATGAGACGCTGAACCCGATCTATGAAACCGTGCGGCTGCTCTCGGCTGCCTTGCCCCGCGAAACCACGCTGATCGGCTTTGCCGGAGCGCCCTGGACCGTCGCGACCTATATGATCGCGGGACGCGGCACGCCGGATCAGGGGCCTGCGCATCTGCTGCGTCAGGAAAACAATCCGCTGTTTGAGGCGCTGCTGGACCGTATCACTGAGGCGACGATCGAATATCTCTCGATGCAGATCAAAGCCGGTGCCGAAGTGGTCAAGATCTTTGACAGCTGGGCAGGATCGCTGAGTGGCGAGGCGTTTGAGAAATACGCATTGGCTCCCTGCCGCCAGATCACTGCCGCGCTGAAACAGCGCCATCCCGAAATTCCTGTGATCGGTTTCCCGCGTGAGGCGGGGGAAAAATATGTCGGTTTTGCCAAGGCGACGGGTGTCGATTGTGTGGCGCTTGATAACTCCGTTGACCCCGAATGGGCGGCGGCCAATGTGCAGGTTGACGGCTGTGTTCAGGGCAATCTTGCCTCGCGCCATATGGTGACGGGGGGGCAGGAGCTGATTGATGACACCCACCGTATCGTCAAAGCTTTCGGCAAGGGGCCGCATATCTTTAACCTCGGCCACGGGATCACCCCGGACGCCGATCCGGACAATGTGCAACGGATGATCGACGCGGTGCGCGGCAGCTGACCGGGCTGAACAGAGCTGTCCGGCGATCATGTTCGTCTTGCGCGCTGAGGCCAATTGCGGCATCAGCGCGTTTTCCACTCACGCCGAAAGGGCAAGTCGATGGATTACAAGAAATCTGGAGCCCCCAGAATGGGCAAAAACAGCCCGCGTCATCAGGAGCATAATGCCAAGGGCAGCGCCAAGAACCCCTATGGTGCGCGCGAAACCAAAGCCGAACTCCTGGCGCGGATGAAAGCAGCGGCGGAGAAGGCCAAGAAAGACAGCTGATCCTAGCGCTGCCGTTGCCTCAGCTCCGCCAGTATCTCGGAAGTGTGCTGGCCACGTGCCGGGGCCGGTGGGACCTCCCAGCTGTCCTGACCAGAGAACCTTGGCGCCGCAGCGGCCTGAAGGCCATTCTCAGCTGTTACCCAGGTCCTGCGCTGGTTCATCGGATGTGCCTCTGCCTCGATGGGTGACAATACCGGTGCCACGCAGGCGTCGCTGCCCTTGAATAGCCTGTCCCAGTGGTCGCGCGGCTGCGCGGCAAAGATACCGGCCAGCCTTGCGCCCAGCACCGGCCAGAGGCTTTTGTCGTGCTGCCGGGCGAATTGGGCATCCTCGCTCAGATCGAGGCGCGACAGAAACTCGGCGTAAAACTGTGGTTCCAGACATTGCACGCTGATGTACCCGCCATCGGCGCAGACATAGCAGCGGCTCCAATGCGGCCCATCCAGCAGGCTCTTCCCACGCAGGCTGCTGAACTGTCCGGCCTGCTGCAATGTCATCAACAGGTTCATCATATGGGCCGAGCCATCGTAAATCGCGGCATCGACGACGCATCCGGCTGGCGTGTCGCCGTGACGGGTTTCGCGCCTTACCAGCGCTGCCAGAATACCCGCGACCAGATAAAGCGCGCCACCGCCGATATCGCCCACCAAAGTTGCCGGTGGCTGGGGAGGGGTGCCGGGCGTTGCATCATACCAAAGCGCCCCGGACAGCGCGATATAGTTCAGGTCGTGACCGGCGGTTTCGGCCAAGGGGCTATCCTGCCCCCATCCGGTCATACGCCCATAAATTAGGTCGGGGTTGCGGGCGTGACATGTGATCGGCCCCAGCCCCAGCCGCTCCATAACACCGGGTCGAAAGCCCTCGACCAGCGCATCGGCAGTCTCGACGAGATGCAGCAGCGTATCGACGTCAGCCGGCGATTTCAGATCCAGCGTGATGGAGCGTTTGCCGCGATCAATGATCGGATGTGCAGGCATCAAACCCGCGCCCTCGCCTTTGCGGTGAACGCATATGACATCCGCACCAAGATCCGCCAGCATCATCGCGGCGAAGGGCGCAGGGCCCAGCCCTTCGATCTCGATTACACGAATTCCTGTCAGCATGGCGGGCCTCCTGTCGGGTAATGTCGGATGATGTCGCGACCTTGCTGTCAGCCTAGCGGCTTTCTGCCCGGCCCCAAGAAGACCGTTGCGGCACATCCCGAATACTGCTGTTTTCGGATCAGATTTTTCTGAAGAAAGCGCTTGAAGCTCCAGCTGCTGTAGCAATTACATAAGCAGCCGACACGATGTGATGACAAAAAAGGTGACATTGGAATGGCTAGGGATGCGATTGAGCAGCTGGAGTGGCGGGTAACCGGAATGGACTGTGGGTCCTGCGCGACCAAGGTGCGTGGCGCGGTTGAGCGACTGCCGGGTGTCAGCGGCGTCGAGGTCGCCATGATGTCGGAGCGGCTGCGCCTGGAGCTTGATCCACGCCAAGGCTCGGTGATGGCTGTCGAGAAGGCGGTGCGCGGGCTGGGGTTTGGTGTCACGGCAAGCAGCACTGCACCAGCTGGCACCTCTGCGCCCTGCCGTGGCGGCGTACAGCACGCCGATGCCGCCGATGCAGTGGCCCCGCCTTGGTATCACAGTGCCAAGGGGCAATTACTGCTGGTGACGGGGCTGCTGCTGGCGCTGGCCTGGAGCATTAAGCTGCTGGCATCGCCTACGGTTGGTCTCTGGGCGTTCATGCTGGCGACCCTGATCGGAGTGGCTCCTGTGGCGCGGCGTGCCTTTGCGATGCTGCGGGCGGGGATGCCCTTTACCATTGAAATGCTGATGTCGATCGCAGCGATTGGCGCCCTGTTTATCGGTGCTGCCGAAGAGGCGGCACTGGTGGTGTTTCTCTTTTCCGTGGGTGAGATGCTCGAAGGCCTTGCTGCCAACAAGGCGCGGGATGGTATCCGGGCGCTTGCGGATTTGGTGCCAAAGACGGCGCTGCTTGAAGGTGGTGACACCCTGGAGGAGATCGCCGCAGATCGCCTGCGGGAGGGGCAGATTGTCGTGGTGCGCCCAGGTGACCGCGTGCCTGCGGATGGCGAAGTGATCGACGGTATCTCGGGCGTCGACGAAAGTCCGGTGACGGGCGAGAGCGTGCCCAGCCTCAAGGAACCGGGATCCGAAGTCTTTGCCGGATCCATCAACACCCAGGCGGTGCTGCGGGTGCGGGTGACCCGCGCCGCAGCCAACAACACCATTTCGCGGATTATCCGGCTGGTGGAAGAGGCAGAAAGCGCCCGTGCGCCGACAGAGCGTTTCATCGACCGCTTCAGCCGGATCTATATGCCGATCATCGTGGGTATCGCGCTGCTGGTCGCATTGGTGCCGCCGATGGTCTTCGCGATGGATTGGGACACATGGATCTACCGCGCCCTTGCCCTGTTGTTGATCGGGTGTCCCTGTGCCCTGGTGATCAGCGTACCCGCTGCCATCGCTTCGGCGCTGTCGTCCGGTGCGCGCCATGGTCTGCTTCTGAAAGGGGGCGCAGTGATCGAGGCCGCCGCCCGCACCACAGATGTTGCATTCGACAAGACAGGCACGCTGACCTGTGGGCGACCTCAGGTCACCGATATCGTTGTGGTTCAGGGCAGTGAGGGCAGCGTTCTGCAACTCGCCGCAGCGGTCGAGCGGGAGTCGAGCCACCCTCTGGCCGAGGCGATCTATGCTCGAGCTGTCGAAGCCGGGGTAGATATTCCGCCGGTGCAGGAAGCCCACGCGGTGCCGGGGAAGGGGGCCTCTGCCAAGCTCGGGTCGGTTGTCATCACCGTCGGATCGCCGCGCTTTGCCGCAGAAACAGGTGTGATGGCGCAGGCTTCCATGGTGAAGGCTGCCGAGCTTGAAGCCGAGGGGAAGACCGTTGTCGCCCTGTTCAGCGACGAGGTTCTATATGGATTGATCGCGCTCAGGGACGAGCCGCGCGAAGATGCGGTGGAAGCGATGCGCGCGCTCCGACAGATGGGGATCACCGCAACGATGCTGACAGGGGACAATGCCCGCACGGCAGCCGCTATCGCCGGCCAGCTGGGGATTGATCACCGTGCAGAGCTGATGCCGCAGGACAAGGTAGCGGCCCTGCAAGAGCTGACACAGCGCGGTCAGGTCATGATGGTCGGCGATGGGATCAATGATGCGCCCGCGCTTGCGACAGCGCAGGTTGGTGTCGCGATGGGGTCTGGCACGGATGTGGCCCTTGAGACCGCAGATGCCGCGATCCTGCGCAACCGGGTCAGCGATGTGATCGGCATTATTCGCCTGTCGCGCGCCACTTTGACGAATATTCGCCAGAACGTTGCCGTGGCACTGGGGCTGAAAGGCGTGTTTCTCGTGACATCGGTTCTGGGGATCACGGGCCTGTGGATCGCGATTCTGGCCGACACTGGCGCCACGGTCCTGGTGACGCTTAATGCGCTGCGGCTGCTGTCTTTCAGACCCTCGCCAACGTCGAAGGAGAGCTAAGCACAGGCGTGGGCGACAGGCGCCGACTGAGGGAGAGATCAATAATGCGGAGGACGTTCGTCGCCAATGACAACCCCGCCGCCACCGTCCTGCTCGCGTGAAGCTTCCCGCTGAAACAGCATGGCGACACGATGGGTCAGCCGGTCAATCTCGGATTGCTGCCGGTTGACCACATCGCTTAGCTCATCGACGGTGCGCGTCAGGTGGGCGATCTGTTCTTCGAGATGTTGCATCGGTTTCTCCCTTCGGGTCTGCCGCTGTCATAGGGGCAGTTGCGTGCAGGGTCCATGCTCGGTTGTGCCAACGCCGCCGCTTTGGGTTGCATGGAGATCAGGCAACAACGGCACGGCCATAGGGCCTGCGCGCTCTGCCGCCTTGCTGTTGGGCCGCCCTTGGGCTAGACCGCCGGGCGAGTATCTGACCCATTTGACACCCCGAGGAGGCCAAGATGGCCAAAGTCAAGAAACAGCCCCGCCCCAAGGCGATCACGCCGAAGGGCTTCCGTGACTATTTCGGCGAAGAGGTGAGCCAGCGCAGCGAGATGTTGCGGGCCATTGCGGGTGTCTATCATCATTACGGGTTTGATGCGCTGGAGTCTTCGGCGGTGGAAACAGTCGAGGCACTGGGCAAGTTTCTGCCCGATGTCGATCGCCCGAACGAGGGTGTCTTTGCCTGGCAGGAATATGACGAAAGCGGCAACGGCGACTGGATGGCGCTGCGCTACGACCTGACCGCTCCGCTGGCACGGGTCTATGCCCAGCACCGCAATGATCTGCCGACGCCTTACCGCCGCTATGCGATGGGGCCGGTCTGGCGCAACGAGAAACCGGGTCCGGGCCGCTATCGCCAGTTCTACCAGTGCGACGCAGATACCGTTGGAACCGCCTCCATGGCCGCCGATGCCGAGATCTGCGCGATGTTGTCCGACACGCTGGAAACCGTCGGCATTCCGCGCGGTGACTATCTGGTGCGGGTGAATAACCGCAAGGTGTTGAATGGCGTGCTTGAGGCGATGGGCCTTGAGGCGGGCGACAGCAAACGCGACGACGTGCTGCGCACCATCGACAAATTCGACAAGGTGGGCGAGGCTGGTGTGCGTGAGCTGCTGACCAAGGGGCGTCTTGATGCCTCCGGTGCCTTCATCGACGGCGTTGGCCTAAGCGATGACCAGGCAGCACCCGTGCTGGCGTTCCTGACCTCCAAGGGCGCTGACGCCGCCAAGACCCTTGCCAACCTGCGCGCCGCCATTGGGGGTAGTGCGATTGGCGCGGAGGGGGTCGCCGAGCTGGAGCAGATCGGCGATCTGCTGGCCGCTGGTGGGTATGGCGCCGACCGCATCGATATCGACCCTTCGGTCGTGCGGGGCCTCGGCTATTATACCGGCCCGGTTTACGAGGCCGAACTCACCTTCGAGATTCTGGATGAGAAGGGCCGTAAACGGCAGTTCGGCTCGGTTTCGGGCGGTGGGCGTTTCGACGATCTGGTGAAGCGCTTCACGGGTCAGGAAGTCCCGGCGACCGGCGTCTCCATCGGTGTTGATCGGCTCTTGGCCGCGCTGCGCGAGAAAGGCCGGATCGAGGCAAAGACCACCGGTCCCGTTGTGGTGACGGTGATGGATAAGGCGCGTATGGCGGATTACCAGACCATGGTGGCCGAGCTGCGCAATGCAGGCATCCGGGCTGAGGTCTATCTTGGCAATCCCAAGAACTTCGGCAACCAGCTGAAATACGCGGACAAGCGCAACTCGCCCATAGCGGTGATCGAAGGCGGCGAGGAAAAAGATCGCGGTGTGGTGCAGATCAAGGATTTGATCCTCGGCGCGCAGATTGCCGAGAACGCCACCCTCGAAGAGTGGAAAGAGCGTCCGAGCCAGTTTGAGGTGCCACGCGGTGATCTGGTCGCCAAGGTGCGCGAAATCCTTGCAGGGCAGGGCTGAACGATGGGGGATCGTCTGAGCGCTCTGTCGCTGGCCGCGCGGCTGCGCATGAGTTTCGAGGCCGCCGGGGCAAGGGTGGTCGAGCCGCCATTTCTACAGCCTGCCGAAACGCTGCTGGATCTATATGGCGAGGACATTCGCGCCCGTGCCTATGTGACCTCCGATGCGCTGCGCGGGGAACAGATGCTGCGCCCCGATTTCACCGTGCCGGTGGTGCAGATGCACATGAGCCATGGCGCCGAACCGGCGCGTTACACCTATGCGGGCGATGTGTTCCGCCGTCAGGAACATGACGAGGATCGCGCCAATGAATATCTTCAGGTTGGCTATGAGGTATTCGAACGCAACGATGCCGCCGGTTCTGATGCTGAAGTTTTTGCGCTGATTGCGCTCCAGCTTCGTGATTTGCCGGTGCGTGCGGCTACAGGAGATATCGGTATCCTGATGGCTGCGGTGGAGGGGCTCAACACCACCAGGCTGCGCAAGGCTGCGCTCATGCGCCACATCTGGCGGCCGCGCCGGTTCCGGGCGATGCTTGACCAGTTTGCTGGCCGCGTCCCTGTCGCCGAAAGCCGTCGCAAGCTGTTGTCGACCGAAGGCGTTCTGACCGGGCAAGTGCCTGCGATTGGCAAACGCCGCCCGGCGGAGGTGGATGCGCGCGTCGATGCATTGCGTGCGGATGCAGCCGCCCCGCCGATTGCAGAGAACGAGCTGGCCGCGCTTGAGGCGCTGATGGCGGTGCGGGAGACTATCCCCTATGCCTCGGAACAGCTGCGCGATATCGCCGTGGATCTGCCAGCGATCAACCCGGCGCTTGACCGGCTGGACGCCCGGACAGCCGCGATGAAAGCCCGAGGCATCGATGTGGACAGCCTTGATTTCGAAGCCTCCTACGGGCGGACATCAATGGAGTATTACGATGGTTTCGTGTTCGGGTTTTACGCCGATGCGCGACCCGATCTGCCGGTGATTGCCAGCGGCGGTCGCTATGACGCGCTGACACGGCAGCTGGGGCAGGGAGCAGAGATCCCCGCCGTCGGCGGCGTCGTTCGTCCTGATCTGATGCTGCTCTTGGAAGGGGCACAATCATGAGCCTGAAGCTTGGTGTGCCGTCCAAGGGACGGCTGATGGAAAAAACCTTCGAATGGTTTGCCAAACGCGGTATCATCCTGTCGCGTACCGGGTCGGATCGTGAATATGCCGGTGCGGTTGATGGGATCGACGGCATTGATCTGGTGCTGCTGTCTGCCGGTGAGATGCCGCGCGAACTCGCAGCGGGGCGGATTCACCTGGGCGTCACCGGTACTGATCTGGTGCAGGAAAAACTACCACTCTGGGAACAGCAGGTCGAAGAGATTGCAGGCCTCGGCTTTGGTCACGCTGACCTGATCCTTGCTGTGCCGCAGATCTGGGTGGATGTCGAGACCATCGACGATCTGGACGCGGTCGCAGCGGCGTTTCGGGCCAAACACGGCCATCGGTTGCGGATCGCCACGAAATACCATCGCCTGGTACGGGAATTCCTGATGGATGCCGGTGTTGCGGACTATCAGCTGGTTGATAGCCAGGGCGCGACCGAAGGGACCGTCAAGAACGAGACCGCCGAAATGGTCGCAGACATCACATCAACTGGGGAGACCCTGCGGGCAAACCATCTGAAGCTGATGTCCGACGGGCTGATCCTGCGGTCGCAGGCAACACTTTGGCGCAGCCGCGTGGCGAAATACAGCGCTGGTGAAAAAGCGTCTCTGAGCGAGCTTCTGAAACGTCTGCACGGTTGATTGCGGCACGCCAACGTCGGCGGGCCTATCGGGCGGGTTAGAGCCACATGTCTGCACATGCCTCCGAGAGGCCGCCCGCGCACCCCGTGGCGGCCTCTCTGTTCTTTTGTGGTGAGGGTTCGGTTAGGATCGCTTACCGGCGGCGCGACGGCTTGCGCGCCATTGGATCACGCAGATGTGCATCTCCCGCGAGCGGCGCCGCCAACCGCTCATTTGAAAATCTTCCGTCGGCCTCTACCTGAATAACTTGGACACGGGGGGCGAGGGCCTGTTTGCGTGATCTCAGTATTGTGCATCTCGCCTCTCTTTGTCCGATCAACAGGGAGAGATAGATATGATATCAACCAAAGCCGCTGCCAAAGCGGCACTCACCGCTATTCCGCTGCTATTAGCTGCCAGCCCGGCGGCACTCGCCCAGGACACCAGCATGAGCTTCTTCGTGACCAGCGTCGGTTCGGGAAAAGGCGGCGATCTGGGTGGGCTTGAGGGTGCCGACGCCCATTGCACCAATCTCGCCGAGGCGGCAGGCGTCACTGGCAAAACTTGGCGCGCCTATCTCAGTACCCAGGAAGAGGGCAAGCGTGGTATCTCGGCACGTGACCGGATCGGAAGCGGCCCCTGGCATAACGCCAAAGGGGTGCAGATTGCCGCCAACCTTGATGAGCTGCACCTCAATCCGAATATCGTCAAATCCACAGGGCTGGATGAAAACGGCAATCTGGTGAACGGGCGTGGTGACAAGCCAAATGTTCATGACCTGCTGACAGGGACCATGGCTGACGGCACGGCCTATTTCCCGTGGATGGAAGGCGACAAAACTTGCAGCAACTGGACCAGCTCCGGCGAGGGCAGTGCAACGGTTGGGCATCATGACCGGCATGGTGGCGGCAATACATCTTGGAATGCGGCGCATGACTCGCGCGGCTGCTCGATGGAGGCGCTTGCGATGACCGGAGGAGCCGGCCTCTTCATGTGTTTTGCGACAAACGGCGGCTGACCTGTTCAGACCAAGCCCGAAAAACATAAAAGGCGCCCCAGGGCGCCTTTATATTTGGTCGGAGCGAGAGGATTCGAACCTCCGGCCCCTGCCTCCCGAAGACAGTGCTCTACCAGGCTGAGCTACGCTCCGACCGTGGCGCGGAATTACACGGCAGCGGCTGGATATGCAAGCCCTATTCCGCCGGTTTCTCCGGGCTTTGCCGTTTCAGCATGAGCGACACATTGGTGCCGCCAGCCGTGTACCCACGGGTCCGGGTACGCAGGACCGGGGTGTTATGCGAACGCCCGCCAAACGCTTCGCGCAACACGATGAAAATGCCGCTGGCAATAATTATCGCGGCACCGACCAGTGTCATCAGGTCGACCTTTTCATTGAACAGAACCACGCTGAATATCGTTGCCCAGATGATCTGTGAATATTGCATGGGGGCGACAATCGCCGCCTCGCCAATGGTATAGGCGCTGACCGTCAGCAGGGTCGCGCAAAACCCGAACAGAGCGACGACCGCGATCCCGCTGAAGGTCACGCCATCCATCGGGACGTAGACCAGCGGCAGAGCCAGGCCCATAACCGCAAAGGTCATCAGCATCGGGTAGATCATCAATACCACCCGGCGTTCGTCGGCGCTGATTTTACGCAGTACAACCGATTGGAAGGCCGCACAGAGTGCGGCGAAGAGCGCCGCCGCATGACCGAGGCCAAAGCTGGTCGCACCAGGGCGCAAAACCACCATAACGCCGATGAACCCGACCACAACGGCCGCCAGCCGTGGCAAGCCGACACGTTCGCCCAGAATCGGGATCGACAGCAGTGTAATCAGAAGCGGCGTGGCAAATAGCAGGGCATAGGTCTCGGCGAGCGGCAGCTCTGAAAACGCATAAAAGGCGCTGGCCGGAATCACCGCCATCGTCGCCGACCGTGCCGTCATCCACCAGGGGTGGACCGGTCGCAGGTGGCCTTGGGTTGCATCCTTGACCAGCATCAGTACCAGCAGCGGAAATGACAGAAGACTGCTGAAGAACACCAGCTGAATCGGCGACACATCTGCGCCAAGCACCTTTACCACCACGTCGTGGGTTGAAAATATCGCATAGGCCAAAAGAGCAAGCAGGGCGGCTTTTATGTTCATGGGACAATCCGACTAAGCGCAACAGGGCGGGGGAGCTTTTGCACTATAGCGCTAACATTATCAGGAAAATACTAAAACCCGTTCGCGCGCATGGAGCCGCACGCCCTAGGTTCGCCGGCCTCCTGCACCGCGGATATGAAGGTCCGGCGAGGGCTGGCTACGGTGCTGCGAGGGCCCGATATGGCCCTCGCGCTGATCAATGGACCGAAACCTTACAGGCTCGCGTCGAGGGCGCCGATGATCGCATCGCCCATGTCCGAGGTGCTGATCGGCGATACGCCTTCTTCGCCCAGCAGGTCGGCGGTGCGGTGGCCATCAGCGAGAACTTTTTCGACCGCCGCTTCAAGACGATCAGCCTCGGCGCCCTGATCAAAGCTGTAGCGCAGCGCCATGGCAAAGCTGAGGATACAGGCGATCGGGTTGGCCTTGCCCTGGCCCGCGATATCCGGGGCGGAGCCATGAACCGGCTCATAAAGCGCTTTCGGACGGCCATTGGCCATCGGTGCGCCAAGGGACGCAGAGGGCAACATGCCCAGGCTGCCGGTTAGCATAGCAGCACAGTCGGACAGGATGTCACCGAACAGGTTGTCGGTCAGGATCACGTCAAACTGCTTGGGTGCGCGCACTAGCTGCATGGCGCCATTATCGGCATACATGTGGGACAGCTCGACCTCGGGATAGTCCGCAGCAACGCGGGTCACCACCTCGCGCCACAGGATGCCGGATTCCATCACGTTGGCTTTTTCCATCGAGCAGAGTTTCTTGTTCCGGCGCATCGCCAGTTCGAACGCAGAGCGGGCGGCGCGCTCGATCTCCGACTCCGTATAGCGCTGGGTATTGATGCCGACGCGCTCATTGCCCTCTTCGAAGATGCCGCGCGGCTCGCCGAAATAGACGCCGGAGGTCAGTTCGCGCACGATCATGATATCGAGACCCGCGACGATATCCTTCTTCAGAGAGGAGAAATCCGCCAGCGCGTCAAAGCACTGCGCCGGGCGCAGGTTGGAGTAGAGATCCATCTCCTTGCGCAGGCGCAGCAGCCCACGCTCCGGCTTCACAGAGAAGTCGAGATCGTCGTATTTCGGGCCACCCACGGCGCCCAGCAGGACAGCGTCGACCTCTTGCGCCTTTGCCATGGTCTCATCCGCCAGCGGTTTGCCGTGCACGTCATAGGCGGCACCACCGACCAGATCCTCGCTCACATCGAACTGTAGATCGCGCTTTTCGCCATACCAGGTAATGACCTTGCGGACCTCGGCCATGACTTCGGGGCCGATCCCGTCGCCGGGCAGAATCAGAATCGATGGGTTGGACATAGGGATACTCCTTGAAAGCTTGCAGCCGGGGGTAACGGCACATCGCCCGTGGGTCAATGTTCCGGGCGCATATAGCGCGCCATCGCTTTGTTTTTATGGCTGAGAGGGCGGTTCCTGCGCCATCTTGTTGCCGTGACCTTAGTTCTGGATTTGCAAATCTGTCCAGACCAGAGCGTGACGGCTGGCAGGGCGCTCAGAACCGCTATACCGATCCGCGATGTCTTCGGTCCATATCAGTCCCGAGGCGACGACCTGCGCAGACTGTGACGGGAGGATGTAGTCTACGCGCATACGGCCGGATCTGCCCCAGTTTACGGTTTCCGCGCCTCCGGTCTGATCCACCGGGCGCGGGTCCTGTAGCCTTGGGTCGCGGAGCAGATCTGCAATGGCCTGCCGATAGCCAGCCCCCCGGTCGGGATCAAGGTTCGCACCGCCCGCGATAACCCAGGGTTCGGCGGGAACGGGGCCAAGCCGGCCATCCAGCAACACCTGCCAGAGCCGGATCTCATCCCGGTTGCGCAACGCGTTACGACCCTCAGGGCCGTCAAACAGCGGCGGTGTCGCCTGAAAGGTCAGGACAGACAGTTCAGAACCATCGGGCAACAGGATCGGGACGATCCAATGGCCGGTGCTTGGCAGGCGCTGGATCGCTAGCGCCTGTGGGCTGGGAAACGGACGACCATCGGGGTGGGCAGGAAGGATGGCTCCGGGAAGATCCCACCACAGCAGATCGGAGAGATCGCGCGCCTTGGCATGCAGGATCGGAAACCGCGACAGCAACGCAAGCCCGCCCTGTCCGGTGAACCGGCCATAGCCCTGCGCATCCCGGGCGGTCGAAGGCTCCCCGTCTCCGTCCATGTCCAGCCCGGTGTGCACCCCGCTATTGGGACGTGGGGCATAGATGTGATCATAGCGGGGCAGGCGTTTGTCCAGCTGATCGCGCAGCTCGGCGATGGCGTGACCATCGTGATCCCAATCAATGCCCTGCAACAGCAGGATATCAGCCTCTGCCGCACTTAGGCTGTCCAGAATGGCGGTGATTTGTGGATCTTCGCCGCGGCGTAGATCGCGCAGCAATAAACCCGGCCCCTTGCGCGACAGCTCGGTGTTGAAACTGGCGATACGGATCAGTGGCTTGACCTGGGGCTGGGCATGACAAATCAGCGGAAAGAGGGCGGCCAACAGCAGGGTGGCCAGCGCTCTCATGCGGTCTGCAACGCCTCGGAACTGGCGTAAGCGGCGCGGCGCTTCTGTGCGATCAGGTCGGAGACGCGCAGCATGGCAAGACCGCGCATCACCATGGAGGCAGGCACAAACGCCCAGGCGGCGACGACCCAGACCAGCGTCTGCGGGGCGGACAAAAGACCGGGATCGACCAGGCCCGAGGCCAGTTTCACAACGGCCGGAAGCGCAAAGGGAAAAAGCACCCCGCCAACAATATTGATGCGCGCATCCCGTTGCAGTCGTTCGACCACATCGCCGCCGGTTGTCGGGTCGAAGAGCGGCAGATTTGTCCAGACGTTGAAGGGCCCATTACCGAGCGGCCAGTCATAAAGCCGGATCGCCAAAGCAAAACCAGTGATCGCAAGCAGTGCAACGATATAGGTCAGCGCTGCCGCTGCCATCACCCGGGTCACCAGTTCAGGCTCCACATGCGCTGGCATCATCAACCCGATAAGCTGGACGGGGGAAAAGGCAAAATCCAGCGTAGTTCCTAACCAGGACGCCAGCCCATGCACCAGCGACGTCAGGGCTGTTGCCTCGATCGGGTGGCGCGCCAGCAGACTGACCAGAATGACAATCAGCGCCAAGGCGATAAACCGCATTCGGTTCAGCGGCGGGGCTTCGCGAAACTCGACGAAACTGGGGTAGCTTGAGAAATATTCGGCAAAAGTCAGCGCCGCTGCGAGGATCGCAAGAAGGGCAATCACCTCCGGTGATCTGGTTGCCGTATCCGGCAACAACAGCGATGGCATTGCGATCAGCAATGCAACAAAGATGCCGCGGATGGCCGCGCCTGTAATCCGTGCAATCACGCTTCGATCCCTTCAAACTGGACTGGCCGGTGCATTGCCGTGCCGTTGTTCCAACTTGATGCTCGGAGTCGTTTCTTGGTGAAACGTTGTTGCCGAGCGCTGCCTCATTTCTGCCTTATTTCTGCCTGTCAGCGGGAATTTGCTCAAGTTTGATGACGTGATTTGGGATCCTTCCGTGTACTTTGGGTCGCAGACTGGTGCCGGTTTGCATCAGTTGCATATCTTGAGTTGCAATGAAAACAATGGCTTATCGACTTCTTCACAAGATATTGTGGAATGTCAGCCGTAAAGGGCTAGCAGAATCGTTTCACGGGACGAGGGGACGCAGCTCAGTCCAGTCAGCGCACTGACAACCGCCGCACCGATCTGACCGGGGGAGCCATGACCAGCGAGATTGCCGCACGTTACACCAGATTCGCGCAGGTGGAGGCGGCAGGTCGGTCGCTGATTTACGAACGGCTTGCATTGCAGGTGGCCCGCTCTCCGCGCTGTCTGGCGTTCCTGTCAGCGCTCCCTGCGGATCGCCAGCAACCGAATCTGCTGTTCGCGGCACTGCGTTCGGTTACAGGCGATATCCCATGCGATGACCGGCTGGATAGGGCAATCCACGAGCAGGGGGATGATATCGCAGCCGTGATGCTGTGCCGGACAACCCAGACGAACGAGCCGGGACGCGGTGCGGTCCTGTTGCCCGTATTGGCCCAGATCACGGGACCGATTGCCCTGATTGAGGTCGGAGCATCCGCAGGGCTTTGTCTGTTGCCGGACTACTATGGCTATGATTGGGAACGTTATCAGCTGCCGCCGTCGCAGCAAATCGGGGTTCGTGCCCCTGTGATGATCTGCAATGCGTCACCCGGTACACCTTTGCCGCGGGCGCATCCCGAAATCATCTGGCGCGCGGGGCTGGATCTGAACCCGCTTGATGTCAATTGCGAGGCGGATGTCCGCTGGCTCGAACACCTGATATGGCCCGAACATCAGTCGCGCCTCGACAGGCTGCGCGCCGCTATCGCCGTCGCCAGGAAGGCTCCTCCGGCGATTGTCGCCGGGGATCTGACCCAGGATCTGCCTGCTCTAATTGCCAAGGCGCCTTCCGAGGCGACGGTTGTCGTCTTTCATACAGCGGTGGTGACTTATGTTGCCGATCAGGGCCAGCGCGACGCCTTCGCGGAAATGATGTTGAACAGCGGGGCGATCTGGATCAGCAACGAGGGTACGCGCGTCTTCCCGCAGTTTGCGGACCGTGCGGGACCGGTGCGGGACAATATGTTTCTGCTGACGCAGAATGGCCATCCGCTGGCCTGGACCGGCCCGCATGGCCAGGTGATCGAGTGGCTGCCAGAAAATCGTTGAAACCTCGAGTTTGCCGATTTTAGGCCGCGATCCGCCTCATGGAAAAAGCCGCCCATACGGGGCGGCTTTTCTGTGCATAGTCGGTTTGAACCGTCGGGTCAGACCCAGGGGCGCTCCTGCGCGGCCTTGTCTTCAAAGCTGGCGATGGAGGCGGATTTTTCCAAGGTCAGGCCGATATCATCCAGCCCGTTCAGCAGACAGTGCTTGCGGTGACCGTCGACTTCAAATGCGACGACTTCGCCGTCGGAGGTGGTGATTTCCTGTGCTTCCAGATCCACGGTCATACGGGCATTCTCACCCTTCTCCGCGTCCTTCATCAGCAGATCAACCTGCTCCTGCGGCAATACGATGGGCAGGATCCCGTTTTTGAAGCAGTTGTTGTAGAAGATGTCCGCAAAGGAGGTCGAGATCACGCATTTGATACCGAAATCCTTGATCGCCCAGGGCGCATGTTCGCGCGAGGAACCACATCCAAAGTTGTCGCCTGCAACCAGAATCTCGGCGTTGCGATACTGCGGCTTGTTCAGCACGAAATCCGCAATCTCAGACCCATCGCGATTGTAGCGCATCTCATCGAACAGATTCTTGCCAAACCCGGTGCGCTGAATGGACTTCAGAAACACCTTCGGGATGATCATGTCGGTGTCGATATTGACGAGCGGCATCGGTGCGGCGACGCCGGTGAGTTTTTGAAACTTATCCATTGGGCGTATTCCTTACATCAGCTCGCGAATATCGGTCAGCTTGCCGGTCAGCGCGGCAGCGGCAGCCATGGCAGGCGACACCAGATGGGTGCGGCCCTTGTAGCCCTGACGCCCCTCGAAATTGCGGTTCGAAGTGGCGGCGCAACGCTCGCCCTCGGACAGCTGATCGGGGTTCATAGCCAGACACATGGAACACCCCGCAAGGCGCCATTCAAACCCGGCCTCGGCAAAGATCTCGGCCAGGCCTTCCTCCTCGGCCTGAGCGCGGACCAGACCGGACCCCGGTACGATCATCGCACGCATGCCTTCCTTGATCTTCTTGCCCTTCACCACCTCGGCAACAGCGCGCAGATCTTCGATGCGGCCGTTGGTGCAGGAGCCGATGAACACGGTGTCGATTTCGATGTCAGTGAGCTTCTGGCCGGGGGTCAGCCCCATGTATTCGATCGAGCGGCGCGCGGCTTCAACCTTGCCGCCCTCGAAATCCTCGGGGTTCGGCACCACGCCGGTGATCGGCAACACGTCCTCAGGGCTGGTGCCCCAGGTCACAACCGGCTCGATATCTTCGCCCTTCAGGGTGACGACCTTGTCGAAATGAGCGCCCTCGTCGGTGTAAAGCGTCTTCCACCAGTTGAGCGCCGCTTCCCACTGGGCGCCCTTCGGGGCGTGCGGGCGACCTTTGACATAGTCAAAGGTGGTCTCGTCCGGTGCGATGAGGCCTGCGCGAGCGCCGCCTTCGATTGCCATGTTGCAGACGGTCATGCGGCCTTCCATCGACAGGTCGCGGATCGCTTCACCGCAGTATTCGATGACATAGCCGGTGCCGCCGGCGGTGCCGGTCTCGCCGATCACCGCCAGGGTGATGTCCTTGGCAGTCACACCCGGCTTCAGCTTGCCGGTGATCTCCACCTTCATGTTCTTGGACTTTTTCTGGATCAGCGTCTGGGTGGCCAGCACATGCTCCACCTCGGAGGTGCCGATGCCATGTGCCAGCGCGCCGAAGGCACCGTGGGTGGCGGTGTGGCTGTCGCCGCAGACCACGGTCATGCCGGGCAGGGTCCAACCCTGTTCCGGGCCAACGATATGCACGATGCCCTGGCGGACGTCATCCACCGGATAGTAGTGCACGCCGAATTCCTTGGCGTTCTTGTCGAGCGCCTCGACCTGGATGCGGCTTTCCTCGTTCTCGATGCCTTTGGCGCGGTCGAGCGTGGTCGGCACGTTGTGGTCCGGCACCGCGATGGTCTTCTCGGGCGCGTGCACCTTGCGACCCGCCATGCGCAGGCCTTCGAACGCCTGCGGGCTGGTCACTTCGTGAACCAGGTGGCGGTCGATATAGAGCAGGCAGGTGCCATCCTCTGCTTCATGCGCGACATGCGCATCCCAGATTTTATCGTAGAGCGTCTTGGGGGACATGAGTCCTCTCCCGTAGTTTTTGGAATGTAGCTGGCAAAAGGGCTTGGCGGCAGCCTTATAGCCGCGCCAGGACCGTGCGGGCGGCGCCAAAGAACCGTTCGCGCAGGCGCGCGCGGTCTTGCAGTTCGATATGATGGGCCAAAACGAGCGTCATGAGCGCTGGGATACCGCGCTACGCCACGGCAATCAAGATTCGTTCTGAGCGGCCAGCCCGTCATGACCGTGCCATTCGCCCGGCGCGCGTCGTGCCAATGGCGGTCAATGAAGCTCCTGTCGCCGGGTGGGGGACCTACCGCGTTGCAAAAACAACCAAATCTTTGACAGGCCTGGCCGCGACCCCTTGCTTTTGGCAGGTCTCTATCGGCATCCTGAAAAGCAGGAGGCGCGTCATGGAAGAACTGGAACTGCCAGTAACGGTGGTCACGCTTTGGGATCAGATCCTGCATGTCGTGGAGTTGGGGCTGACGCCCGGCTGGCGGCAGTATCAGATCGCCATCATCATATGTCTCTTCATCGTCGCCTATGTTCTGAGGCTCGTGACGCAGCCGGGCTGGGACCGCTGGGCCAGATCCAGAAGCGGCTGGCCCAAGTGGCGCTTGCGGGTTCTGGTGCAGGTACTGCGGCGCATCACCCTGATTTACTTCGTTATTCTTTGCTGGGGCACCTATGTCGTCATGCAGCAGATGACCTGGCCTTCGCGAAGTTACCTGATCGGTGTTGCGGCAACGCTGGGGGTGGCCTGGCTGATGATCGGGTTTCTGGCCCGATTCGTGCATAACCGGACATTGCGCCGCCTGGTGACATGGTCGCTGTGGATCTACGCCACGCTGGTCGCGCTCAACCTTGTCGATGACGTGGCGCAGTTCCTCGATGGGGTCGCGCTGGATATCGGTTCCATGCACCTGTCGTTGCTTGCGGTCCTGAAAGCCTGTGTTCTGGGGGCGGTGCTGCTGACGATGGCGCGGCTCGGGACGCAGGCCGCAGCCGGTGGCTTGCGCCGGAACGAGGATATCTCGCCGTCGATGCAGGTCCTGATGGGCAAGGCTGTGCAGGTTGTGCTCTATGGTTTGGCTTTGCTGTTCAGCATTCGCGCCATCGGATTCGATCTTACCGGGCTTGCAGTCCTGTCTGGCGCGATCGGTGTCGGTATCGGTTTCGGCCTGCAAAAAGTGGTGTCGAACCTGGTCTCGGGAATCATCATCCTGATGGACCGGTCGATCAAACCGGGTGATGTGATTTCGCTGGGCGAGACCTTTGGCTGGATCAATGCGCTTGGCGCCCGTTACGTATCCGTGGTGACCCGCGACGGGCGTGAATATCTGATCCCGAACGAGGATTTTATCACCAGCCAGGTGGTCAACTGGTCCCATTCGGACCGATTCGTACGGCTCGATCTGAATTTTGGCACCGGTTACAATGATGACCCGCATGAGGTGCGCCGCGTCGCCATCGAGGCCACAAAAACGGTGGGTCGGGTGCTCAGCGGTGGCAAGCGTGCCCCCGTCTGCCACATCGTCGGCTTTGGCGACAGCAGCGTGGATTACGTCCTGCGTTTCTGGATCAGCGATCCGACCGGCGGTCTGACGAATATTCGCGGCAATGTCTATCTGGCGCTCTGGGACGCCTTTAAAGGCGCCGGAATCTCCATACCTTTCCCACAACGGGAAGTGCGCGTCCTGAACGACGCACTGCCGGTCGCAATGCAGGATACGGAGGCACGGCGGGGCGGCGGCACAGTGGATGGTTCGGGGGCAGGCCCAGAAGCCGCCGCGCGGCCAATTCAGGACTGACATCACCCGGCCGCACGACCATGCGTTTCGCGCTGCTTTCACGCCTGCACAAGACGCATAGCCGCCGACCATCAAGCTTCATTGAAAAACCGCTTGTAGCTTGCTACATTAACTCAACCCCAGCGCCGGGGGACCGGCGGCGCGCTACAAGGAGGACAATGTCCTGTCACCCGAACCTCAGGCGGCCCCAGATGCTGGTCGCGGAGTGGCCGTAATGGCTACCACATCACAGCCAACCAGCGACGAGCTGCTGGCGCGTGTTCTTTCCTCGCTGAATGACGACAAGGCCGAAGATGTTGTGCAGATCGACCTGCGCGGCAAAACGGCTATTGGCGACCATATGGTCATCGCCTCGGGTCGCTCGACCCGTCAGGTGGCGTCGATGGCTGAAAAGCTGGCCGACCGCCTGAAGCAAGACTATGGCATGGTCTGCAAGGTCGAAGGCAAGGACACCGGCGACTGGGTGCTGATCGATACCGGCGATATCATCGTCCATCTGTTCCGCCCGGAAGTGCGCGAATTCTATCAGCTCGAAAAAATGTGGCTGCCCGCAGGCACGTCACCAGCCCAGAGCGAGAACTGATCCAGCGACGGGATCCGGTTCCAAGAGATCGGTCCGCGCAGCTCGTCCTTTGCGTCTGGCGCGGACCCGTATCGAAAGTTCCTCATGCGACTCCATTTCTGTGTGGTCGGGCGCCTCAGGGCCAGCCCGGAAAAGCAGCTGATCGACGATTATATCGAGCGTTTTGACCGTACTGGCCGTGCGCTGGGTCTGGGTCCCTGCCGGATCGTCGAAGTTGAGGACAAGAAAAACGCAGGCATGGCCGCTGAGGCGGAACTGCTGCGCAAGGCAATCCCCAAGGGGGCTGTCATCTGCGTGTTGGACGAGCGTGGCAAGCTGCTCAGCTCGCCGGATTTCTCCAAACGTCTGTCTGATTGGCGCGATACCGGCCGTCAGGATGTTGCCTTTGTGATCGGCGGGGCGGACGGCATTGATCCGAGCCTGCGCGCCGAAGCCGATTTTTCAATTTCATTGGGCAAGATGGTCTGGCCGCATATGCTGGTGCGGGTGCTGCTGGCAGAACAAGTCTATCGTGCCGCAACCATACTGGCGGGCAGCCCCTATCACCGGGTTTAGCAGGCGCAGAGCGTCTGGTGCGCAGGCACCGGCCACCGCGCGGTGTTCAGCATGAGGTGCAGGTCAGGCGGAGCGTATATGTTGTCTCAGCCCAGCCGTCGACATTGCAGCGCGCCTGAATGAGGACGCTGTCCAGCCCGTCTGGTATCGCCACACCGGCCAGTGATCTGGTGAATGGCTGTTCGTTGACATGCGGATGCGCCAGTTCCCTCAGGCCAAGCACATTCCCGTCTATATCGAGCACCCGCCAGCCGTCGGCATAGTGACCCCAGCCGGTATCGGGATGGCGCAGGGTGACGCTGATGCGCCAGCTGTCAGCTGTCTGCTGCGCGGCAGCATCAGTTATTTGCGGATCATCGGCCAGCGCCGCCGCAGGCAGGCTTACCGCCACGAGCAAGGCGAAGAGTTTTGTCATGGCGCAAGTATAGGTCCGAAGCCTGCCGCGGTAACGTCACAACTCTGTGTTGACAGCGGATCCTGAGGGTTCGTTTAAGGGTGGGGTCGCGTTTGCTGGGACCCGCTGCAGAATCTGGCGGGACTGCGAGGCAAATTCCCGCCGATAAAGCACCGCAAAGGTCACGATTGTCGCCGCAACCAGCGCCCATGGTCCGATCAGCCATGCGACGGCGGCGAGCGCGAAATAGGTGGACCGCATGGCGCGGTTGAAACTGCGCGCGGCCGTGATGCTCAGGTCTGCTGCCTGTCGCGCGCGGGGATAGGCACGGGGGTCGGCGTCGGTATTGGGCACAGCGGCCATCAGCACAAAACAATAGCCGAACAGCCGATGCGCCCAGACATATTTCAGGAACGCATTGGACAACAGCAACAGCACCAAAAGGATTTTGACATCCCAGACAAAGGCAGGCGCGCTCTCCAGACTGAGATCCTGCGCCACACCGGCCAGTTGATCGGTATTGCCGATCAGTGCCAGCCCTCCGCCGATGGCGATCATCGAGGCAGAGGCAAAGAACGCGCTGCCTTGTCGCAGATTTGCGATCAGCTGGGCGTCAAAGATGCGGGGATCACGCTGCACCATCTGAATCATCCAGGCATGGCGGAACTCGGCCATCAGGCCAGAGACCGAGGGATGCTCCGAAGTGGCGTGTTCAATGCGCCAGCCGATGCCGATCCAGCAGAGCATCAACAACAGGCAGGCCGCCAGATCTAGGGGCGAAAACAGGGCGATACGGTCAAGCAGTGTCATGGCTCGACCCTACCTCCGGAACTCGGGGCTTGCCAGATCGGATAATTGGTAATATTAGTTTACCAAATTTAGCAATCCACAGGAGAGCCCCATGGAGATGCCAGCCCCGGATCAGACCGTCCTGTCGCGCAAGGCTGAACTTGTTTCGCGTCTTTCTGCCGTGCTGCCTGCGGATGCGCTGGTCGAAGATCCCGCAGAGACGCGGGCCTACGAATGTGATGCGCTGACCGCCTACAAATGCCCGCCGATGCTGGTGGTGCTGCCGCGGAGCACGCAAGAGGTCTCGGATGTGCTGCGGATCTGCCACGAGGCAGGCGTGCCGGTGGTCCCGCGCGGGGCCGGGACGTCGCTGGCCGGCGGGGCGCTGCCAACGGCCGATTGTGTCCTTCTGGGCGTCGCGCGGATGAACGCGGTGCTGGAAACGGATTACGACAACCGCATTATCCGGGTGCAAACCGGTCGCACCAACCTGAGTGTTTCGGGCGCGGTGGAGGAACAGGATTTCTTCTATGCTCCTGATCCGTCCTCGCAGCTGGCCTGCGCCATCGCCGGCAATATCGCGATGAACTCCGGTGGCGCGCATTGTCTCAAATACGGTGTGACCACCAACAACCTCATGGGTGTCACCATGGTGATGATGGATGGCACGGTGGTCGAGATCGGCGGCGCCCATCTGGATGCGGGCGGGCTGGATCTGCTGGGGGTGATCTGCGGCAGTGAAGGGCAGCTGGGCGTGGTGACCGAGGCGACCCTGCGGATCCTGCGCAAACCCGAAGGCGCGCGCCCGGTGCTGATCGGTTATGACAGCAACGAGGTGGCAGGGGCCTGCGTCAGCGATATCATCAGGGCAGGGGTTCTGCCGGTTGCGATCGAATTCATGGACCGGCCCTGCATCGAGGCCTGCGAGGCCTTTGCCAAGGCGGGTTACCCGATGTGCGAGGCGCTGTTGATCATCGAGGTCGAAGGCAGCGATGCGGAAATTGACCTCCAGCTGAGCCTGATCACCGAGATAGCCCGTTCGCACAATCCGGTGGAGCTGCGCGAGGCGCGTGACAGCGACGAGGCCGCGCGGATCTGGCTGGGCCGAAAATCGGCCTTCGGGGCGATGGGGCAGATCAACGACTATATGTGTCTGGATGGCACGATCCCTGTCACCGCGCTGCCGCTTGTCCTGCGCCGCATTGGGGAAATGAGCCGGGAGTTCGGACTGGACGTCGCCAATGTGTTCCATGCGGGCGATGGCAATATGCACCCGCTGATCCTGTTCGATGCCAACAAGCCCGGCGATCTGGAGACCTGCGAAGCCTTTGGCGCCGAAATCCTGAAGCTCTGTGTGGAGGTGGGCGGATGCCTCACCGGAGAGCATGGCGTGGGGATCGAAAAGCGCGATCTGATGCTGCATCAATACCGGCCCGCCGATATCGAGGCGCAGCTGCGGGTGAAAGATGTGTTCGATCCGAAATGGCTGCTCAACCCGGCGAAAGTGTTCCCGCTGTCCACGACGCAAAGCAGACGCGCGCCCGCAATCGCGGCTCAGTAACAGATGGTAGTCGACAGGCCCCGATGTGGGTCTGTTGCGGGGGCCTTGCCCCCACACCCCCAGAGTATTTTTGAAAAGGTGAAATCATGACACCTCAGAGTGAGGCCGAACTGGCCGAGATTATTGCGGGGGCCAAGGGGCCTTTGAGTATCCGAGGCGGCGGCACCCGCGGTATCGCCGACAACGGCGCGCCGCTGTCGGTCGCGGGGTTGAGCGGTGTCACCCTTTACGAGCCGGGAGCGTTGACGCTTGTTGTGCAGGCGGGCACACCGGTTGAGGAGGTAAAGCAGATACTGGCAGGTGAAAACCAGCGCCTTGCCTTTGAGCCGATGGACCATCGCGGACTGCTTGGGACCGATGGCACGCCCACTATGGGCGGTGTGTTTGCCGCCAATATCTCCGGTCCCCGCCGCATCCAATGTGGTGCGGCGCGCGATTTCCTGTTGGGGGTGCGGTTTGTGGACGGCCGCGGTGACGTGCTGAGCAATGGTGGCCGGGTCATGAAGAATGTCACCGGCTATGATCTGGTCAAGCTGATGGCCGGTGCCCATGGCACCCTGGGTGTGTTGAGTGAGCTGTCGTTGAAAGTCTTGCCCAAGGCTGAAGCCTGCGGAACCGTGGCGGTTGACGTCGTCGATCTGGCAACAGCAGTGGCGGCCATGTCGGTTGCGCTGGGCTCTCCTTATGATGTGACCGGGGCCGCCTATGATCCGGATGCGCGAAGGGCCTATATCCGGCTTGAGGGGTTTGAGGCCTCCGTTGCCTACCGTGCCGAAGCCCTGGCGAAGGAGTTGGCTGGATTTGGCGCCCCGGAGATCTCTCTTGGTGAGAGCACCGCATTGTGGGAGGGGGTTCGCGATGTGGCAGCTTTCCACGACAAACCGGGCGATGTCTGGCGTATTTCGGTGAAACCCTCCGACGCGGTGGCGCTGGCGCCCGCGCTGCGGGCGGAGGCTTTGCAGTTTGACTGGGGCGGCGGGCTGATCTGGGCGCTGGTGCCCGAGGGGACTGACCTGCGGGCGCGGATCGGCGTGCCGGGCCATGCAACGCTGGTGCGGGCGTCTGCTCAAACCCGGCAGCAGCTGGGACAATTTCATCCGCAACCTGCCACGCTTGGTGCGATATCTGCGGGGCTGCGCCAGCAGTTCGATCCGCGCGGCATTCTTAATCCGGGACTGATGGGGTAGATCATGCAAACCACGTTTACCGAAGAGCAACTGCGCGATCCCGGCACCCAGCGGGCCAATGAGATTCTGCGGACCTGTGTGCACTGCGGCTTTTGCACGGCGACCTGCCCGACCTATCAGGTTCTCGGCGATGAGTTGGACAGCCCGCGCGGACGGATCTATCTGATCAAGGACATGCTGGAGAACGAGCGCAAGCCCGACGCCAAGACGGTGAAGCACATCGACCGCTGCCTGTCCTGCCTCGCCTGCATGTCGACCTGCCCGTCGGGTGTGCATTACATGCATCTCGTCGATCACGCCCGTGCCTATATCGAAAAACACTATGACCGGCCCTGGAGCGATCGTGCCCTGCGCTGGCTGCTGGCGCGGATCCTGCCCTATCCCGGCCGCTTCCGGCTGGCGCTCGTCGGGGCGAAGCTGGCACGGCCGTTTCGTGCATTGGTGCCCGACGCGCGATTGCGGGCGATGCTGGACATGGCGCCGAAGCGCATTCCGCCGGTCAGCCGCAACGATGATCCGCAGCGATTTGCACCAATTGGACCGCGCAAGAAACGCGTGGCCCTGATGACCGGGTGCGCGCAGAAGGCGCTCAACACCGATATCAATGATGCCACGATCCGCCTGTTACGCCGTCTCGGCTGCGAGGTTGTCGTCGCCGAAGGGGCGGGGTGCTGCGGGGCGCTGACACATCACATGGGTCGCGAAGACGAAAGCCATGCCTCCGCTGCCAAGAACATCCGCGCCTGGTGCACAGAGATGGACTGGAAGGGCCTCGATGCGATTGTGATCAACACCTCCGGTTGCGGCACGACGGTGAAGGACTACGGGCATATGTTCCGAAATGATCCTCTGGCGGCAGATGCGGCGCGGGTGTCGGCCATTGCCATGGACATATCGGAACTGCTGATGCAGCTGGAACTGCCAGAAGGTGAGGACAAGCAGCTGACCGTGGCCTATCACGCGGCCTGTTCACTGCAACATGGCCAGCAGATCAAAACCCACCCCAAGACCCTTCTGAAACGGGCAGGTTTCTCTATTGTTGAACCGGCGGATCCACATCTGTGCTGCGGGTCGGCCGGAACCTACAATCTGATGCAGCCGGAAATTTCGGCAGAGCTGAAGGCGCGCAAGGTCAAGACGCTTGAGGCGAAGAAACCGGATCTCATCGCGGCCGGGAATATTGGCTGCATGATGCAGATCGGATCGGGTACCGAGCTGCCTATCGTGCACACTGTTGAGCTGTTGGACTGGGCGACAGGCGGGCCCAAGCCGCGCGCGCTCCAGCTGGGCGGTAGCGTCACTGACACACGGGCCGGTGAGATTCCGATCTTGCGCTGACGCGGTCGGCAAGAAGCCGCCGCAGGCGCTAAACTGCCCGGGTGCATTCCACGTCAGCTTGCCGTAATTTTGCCCCAAGCAGTGCTTACCCTCGGAGGCGAGCGATTGGGACATGGGGCGGCGAAATGATGAGCGCGGGAATACGGATCAGGCAGCTGGTGCTGTCGCTGGCAGCTGCGCTGTCGAGCGTTGCTGTGCCCTCGGCAACGCTTGCCGATGACAGCCGTCTCCAGCGCCTCGAAACCACAGAGGCGGGCCGTGACTGGCAGGCGGTTGGTCGGCTGGACGTCAATGGCGAAGGGTTCTGTACCGGTGCGCTGATCGCGCCGGATCTGGTGCTGACGGCAGCGCATTGCCTCTATGATCGCGACAGCCGCACCCGGATCGAGCCGCAGACTATCGAATTTCTCGCCGGGTGGCGCAATGGTCGGGCCTCGGCCTACCGCAGCGTGCGTCAGGCGGTAATCCATCCAAGCTACATCTACGATGGCAAGGTGTCGACCGACAGGGTGCGCAACGATATCGCACTCCTGCAGCTGCAACGACCGATCCGCAACACCACAGTGACCCCGTTTGAAACCGACCAGCGCCCGGAGAAAGGCGCCCGGATTGGCGTTGTCTCTTATGCGCATGACCGATCGGAGGCGCCGTCGCTTCAGGATGTCTGTGCCGTCATGGCCCGGCAGGAGGGGGTGCTGGTGATGTCCTGCGATGTGGACTACGGCTCCTCCGGTGCGCCGGTGTTTTCCTTTGATGCCGGTCGGCCCAAGATCGTGTCGGTCGTCTCTGCCAAGGCCAAGGTCTCAGGCCAGCAGGTTGCGCTCGGGGCCGCCCTGGCTGAGGAGCTGGCGCTGTTGCGCGCGCAGCTGGCCGGAAGCCGGATCGGTGGCCAGATGCCGCCCGGTGTCGGGCGTGTGACCGTGGGCGAACGGGGTACGACCTCAGGGGCCAAGTTCATCAAGCAATGAGATTTCGCGCCGCTGGCCGCAGCCGGTCGGTAGATCGGCGGTTCAGGCGCATTTCGGCGGCTGTCGGCAACCGGATGAAAGCTGAGAAATTTGTGCGCCCCAGAGGGTGGACGCCCTCTTGAACCGGCAATTCCAGTCCTTATCTCAGTGCTGTTCGGATCGCCGATGAACGGGGTCCGACGCTTCAGACGCCCGTCCCGATTGGGAGGGCAGGTTGAAATCGCTCACTGATGAGGATGACACATGCGTAGTTTTGATTTTGCACCGCTGCACCGGGCCACCATTGGCTTTGACCAGATCGCCGACCTGATGGATCGTGCACTCAGCTCTGATGTCGCGCAGCCGAGCTATCCCCCTTACAATATCGAAAAAACCGCCGCTGATGCCTATCGGATCTCGATTGCCGTTGCGGGCTTCTCCGAAGCCGATCTGGGTGTCGAGGTGAAGGAAAACGCGCTCGTCGTTTCGGCCAAGAAATCCGAGGATGACAGCGACCGCACCTACCTGCATCGCGGTATCGCGACCCGCGCGTTTGAGCGCCGGTTCACCTTGGCCGACCACGTGCGTGTCACCGGTGCCAGCCACTCCGACGGGATGCTGCATATCGACCTGCAGCGCGAGGTGCCCGAGGCGCTGAAACCGCGCCGGATCGAGATCACCTCAAACAAGACCCGCGAATTGGACGCCAAACCGGTCAACTGATCCGCGCTGATCGCTGAGTTCGGTCAATCCAGAAACGCAACAGCCCCCCGGATCCGCCGGGGGGCTGTTTGATTTTGTGTCGGGAGTCGGCTCAGTTCACCTTGAGCTGGCTGACCATCCCGATGGAGAAGAACATCGTCTCGCCGGAGGCATCATCGACGCCGTCGTTGTCCGTCACGACAAAGCCTTCTCCCTCGGCAGTGATCGCGAGGCCTTCGACCTTGTCCAGCACGTAGCCACCGGTTGCGGTCAGATCGGGCAGCAGATCGCGGACCAGCTCCTTGCTGACAACCGGCAGATCGCCGCCCAGCGGTGCAGGCCGCATCTCAGCCAGCGGAATGCGGTAGATCTTCTTGGTGATGGCGCGGAAATCATGCTGGTTGTCGCGTTCGATCACATAGACATAATCGCCATGCGCCACGATCTCCGACAGGCCGGTCCAGCCGGTCTGCGGCTCAGCCTTGGGATAATGGACCGCCCCCCATTCCTTGGTTTCCAGATT
Source organism: Phaeobacter sp. JH20_29 (assembly GCF_048056175.1). Taxonomy (NCBI): domain Bacteria; kingdom Pseudomonadati; phylum Pseudomonadota; class Alphaproteobacteria; order Rhodobacterales; family Roseobacteraceae; genus Phaeobacter; species Phaeobacter sp. JH20_29. Next base: position 99,582 of record NZ_JAYMWO010000012.1, on the reverse strand, counting down.
GTAGGCCACAAGTTTGACGTGGTTCTTGGGATCGTCTTTCCACTCGCGCTGAACCGCCATCCAGAGCGTCTCGCCGATCCTGGTGATGCCTTCAAAGCCAAAGCGTTTTTCAACCGCCATCAGTTCGGCGGGCAGACCGATTTCACCCGTCTTTGCCTTTATCAGACCATCCTTGGAAACGTGATAGATCGCGTGCGGGATGACGCGATCGCTGCGGCCTTCGGAGGCCACGTAAAAGCCGCCTGCGCCGTCAAGCGTAATGCCTTCCAGATCCAGTTTCTGGGCGGGGTTGCCGTCCTGCCGATGGATGCGGATCACATCGACGATGCGGGCCGGTGTCTGGCTGGGGTCAATCTTGAAGATCGAGGGCTGGAAGCCATAGAAACTGTCGTTGACCGCGTAGATCATGCCATCGGCATCCGCGACCATGCCCGATAGCGCGCCCCAGCCGATCAGTTCATCCGCCCCGGCAGAGGTCAGATGCGGATAGACCGGCGCGCCATCCTGTAGCGCGTACATCATCACGTGGGCGCGGGGGCCCTTGTCGTCGATCAGGTCCTTTTCATTGGCGGAGACCAGCAGATTGCGCTCAGGCAGTACAGCGTAGCCTTCCGGGCCGACGCCCGAGGGCAAGAGCTGTGTCAGCACCGGGTTGGCCATATCGCTGACATCGTAGACGCCGACAACAGACGCCCGCTCAGCCCCGACAAATACATAGGGTGTGCCGTCGAACTCCGCGAAGATCACGCTTTCGGGTTCCACTCCTTTGGCGTCAGAGCGTTTGTCAGGGTAGTGGCCGATCTGCACGATTGCATGTTCGAAGGAAGTGCCACTGTCATAGACGACGGTGCCGTCCTTGTTAAAGATCGTCCAGCCGCGCGATCCGCCCTGATAGTCGCCTTCGTTTGCGGTGGCGAAATGGGCGTCATCAATCCAGGTCACCGCATCCGGTTCGCGCAGGCGACCCGTCTGGTTCTCCTCAAAAATCAGTGCACCGCGTTCGTCCGTGGCGTCGATACCCTCCAGATCGACAGCCCCTGCCGAGAAATGGTTCACGATCTCGCCGTCCCTGGAGACGATCACCAGATGATTGTTCTCCTGAAGGGTGACGACGGTTTCCCCCAGCCCATTCACAGAGACATACTCTGGTTCCGGGTCCTCGCCTGCGATGTCAGCAAGGCCTGTCAGGTTCACCATCTTCATCGACGCGCAATCAAGGCCTCCCTCGGTGGTATTCACCAGCACCAGATTGCCCGCAGGCATCTGCGGCAGCATGCCATCATTCAGATCCTCGTCCCGCTCGTTTTCGATCGCCACGGCGAGGAAGGCGCCATCCTTGGACTTGGCGAGTGAATCCGGCTGACCACCCAGGTCGCAGGATCCGGTTTCAGCGCCTGTTTCCGTGTCAAAGGATGTCAGCAGACCCGAGGGCTGCGTGTAGCTCTCAGAGGTGTTCACGCCCACATAGGCCGTGCTGCCAACAACCGCGACCGATGTCGGCTCACCCGGCAGGGCGATATTGCCCTTGGGGGACGGATTGGCCGGGTCGGTGATATCAATCAGCCCCAGCGCGCCCAGCGGGCTGTCGGTATAGGCCAGCGTCATGCCATCCGCTGTGGCGTCGATGATCTCGGGCGAGGTCTCGCGCGTCTGATCCTCACCGGCGGCCATATTCTGGACAACGGGAAAGGCGGCGACGCGGTTAAAGGATTTCTCTGCCTGGGCGACACCAGCGGTGAGGGCCAGCACAGAAGTCAGGCACATGAGACGCGGAAACATCGGCTACTCCGAAAGTTGGACAATTGACTGCCCATGCTCCTGCCCGTTCTGCCTAACGGGAATGTGACGGTTCGATGTAGTTTTGATGATGCAAGAAGGCCCCGACAGCGATCTGCCGGGGCCCTATGTCGCGGATCAGACCGACATGCAGATGTATTTCATCTCCAGATAGTCCTCAATGCCATGGTGACTGCCCTCTCGGCCCAGTCCCGATTGCTTGACGCCGCCAAACGGCGCCACCTCGGTCGAGATGATGCCGGTATTAACGCCGACAATCCCGTATTCGAGCGCTTCGGCCACCTTGTAGACCCGGCTCAGATCCTTGGCATAGAAATAGGAGGCAAGGCCAAAGATGGTATCATTGGCCATCTCGATCACGTCGTCCTCGGTCTCGAATTTGAACAGAGGTGCCATCGGGCCAAAGGTTTCGTCCTGAGAGAACACCATATCCTGTGTGGCGCCGGTGATGATCGTCGGCTCAAAGAAGGTGCCGCCCAGCTCAGAAGGATTGCCGCCCAGGATCACCTCTGCGCCTTTCTCCTTGGCATCGGCAATATGTGCCTGCACTTTTTCAACAGCTTTCTGGTTGATCAGCGGCCCGAACTGTGTGCCCTCAGTCAGGCCATCACCAACCGTCATCTTGGCCACGGCCTCCTTCAGCTTGGCAGCAAAGGCGTCATAGACACCGGCCTGCACGTAGATCCGGTTGGCACAGACACAGGTCTGGCCGTTGTTGCGGAATTTGCACATGATCGCGCCTTCGACAGCCGCGTCCAGATCGGCATCGTCAAACACGATAAATGGCGCGTTGCCGCCCAGTTCCATCGAACATTTCATGACGGTATCTGCCGCCTGCCGCATCAGGATACGACCAACCTCGGTGGAGCCGGTAAAGGTCAGCTTGCGCACGGCTTTGTTCTCGCAGAACTCCTTGCCGGTCTCAGACGCATTCGAGGAGGGGACGACATTGAACACACCAGCAGGAATGCCGGCGCGCTCCGCCAGAACCGCCAGAGCGGTCGCCGACAGCGGGGTCAGCTCGGCGGGGCGGGAGACAAAGGCGCAGCCAGCCGCCAGCGCCGGGCCCGCCTTGCGGGTGATCATCGCATTGGGAAAATTCCACGGCGTGATGGAGGCTGCAACGCCGATCGGCTGTTTCAGAACGGTGATGCGCTTGTCACGCTGGTGGCCCGGAATAGTCTCGCCATAGATGCGTTTGGCTTCCTCGGCGAAAAACTCGATGAACGATGCGCCATAGGCGATTTCGCCGCGCGATTCCGCCAGAGGCTTGCCCATCTCGGCGGTCAGGATCACCGCCAGATCCTCCTGGTTTGCCATCATCAGGTCGAACCATTTGCGCAGCCCGCCCGCGCGCTCCTTGCCGGTCCATTTGGCCCAGTCCTTCTGCGCCGCCTCTGCCTGGGCGATGGCGCCTGCCACCTGGCTGCGGCTGACATCGGCCACCTGCGCGATCACATCGCCACGGGCCGGGTTGATCACGTCAAAGGTGCCGTCGTCGCCATCAACGAACTGGCCGCCGATATAGGCCCGGCTTTCCAGCAGGCTGGGGTCTTTGAGCAGGGATTTCAGATCTGTAGTCGCGTCAAGCATGGCTTGCCTCCCGGATGTCGTTTGCTGGGAATGGAAATCAGCTGTCACTTGATATGTCCAGAAAGAGTGATGAGTCCAGAATTTGATCAAATATACCGGCGGTATGTGGCTCGCTATTGCGCCGCCGGTTGCCGTGGGCTGTTTGACATGTCCGACCCAAGGTAGTCAGGTAGGGCAAATACCAAAAAAGGGGAGGTCCGGCATGGAACTGGACGACGCATATTCCAACGGGGCCTATATTGAGAACGCTGAAAGCTATCCGCCACGCTGGGCGGCCTCGGCCGAGGATTTCCGCAACGCCATGCGGGAGCGGTCGCGTATTGACGTCTCCTATGGGGACAGCGAACGCCAGAAATATGACCTGTTCTTCCCGAAAGGAGAGAGCAGGGGTCTCCTTGTCTTTGTCCATGGCGGCTATTGGCTCGCCTTTGACAAATCCAGCTGGTCCCATCTTGCGGTCGGGGCGCTGGCCCATGGCTACGCTGTCGCCATGCCCTCTTATGACCTCTGCCCCGAGGTGCGCATTGCCGATATCACCCGCCAGATTGCGGCGGCGGTGACGGCCATTGCAGCAGAGGTGCCCGGCCCGATCTCGCTGGCCGGGCATTCGGCCGGGGGGCATCTGGTGGCGCGGATGCTGGACAGGGCGCTGCTGCCCGCCGAGGTGGGGGAGCGCATCCAGACGGTTGTGCCGATTTCGCCTCTTGCGGATCTGAGACCGCTTCTGCGGACCTCAATGAACGACAAGTTCAAGATGGAGGCAGCCAGTGCGGCGGCGGAAAGCCCGGTGGATATGCAGGACCGCTATCCGGCGGAGGTCACCGTCTGGGTTGGCGGTGAAGAACGCCCGGCGTTTCTGGATCAGGCGGTCTGGCTCACCGAAGCCTGGGACGCAGATCACGTGATCGCCTTTGGCAAGCACCATTTCAACGTGGTCGAACCGCTGGCCGATCCTGAAAGCGATCTGGTGAAGCTGCTGACCAGGTAGCCGATCCGAAAGATCGCGATAACCGGGCCGCAGAAATTTGCGGCCCTTATCTTTCCAGGGGGCGTTTCGGCAGCCCGTGTCGAGGTCGCTTTTGGGCGATAGCTGGTGATTTCGAACCAGCGCCGTGGTGGCGCTCGGCCTATCGTGGTGTCACGGGTAAGGCGATGGCGTCGCCGCATGCACAGCATATTGCCCATGATTGATCTCAAAAAACACGTCCTGAACGCCGGGACCTTTCTTGTAAGATGGAAGGGTCGACTATGACTTCACGTCCTGAAATGTATCGTTTTCACAATGGTGAAAAGGCACCGCTGCAATTTGCCGTCTCCGAATATGAGACGCGGATCGCAGGCCTGCGCAAGATCATGGCAGACACCGGTGTGTCCGCCGCGGTCTTCACCTCGATGCACAACATCTCTTATTATTCGGGCTTCACCTATTGCGCCTTTGGCCGCCCCTACGGTCTGGTGGTGACCGCAAGCGAAGCCGTGACCATCTCGGCAGGTATCGACGCGGGCCAGCCCTGGCGCCGTTCGTTCTGCGACAACATCACCTATACCGACTGGCAGCGTGACAATTTCTGGCGTGCAATCAAGTCGGTATCGGGCGAGGGCGCGGTTGTCGGCTATGAGAGCGACCACCTGACCCTGCTGCAGAAGGCCAAGCTGGAGGGCTTCCTGAAGCCGTCACAGCTGGTGGACCTTTATGAGCCGACCATGCGCCAGCGGATGGGCAAATCCGCAGCTGAACTGGAGATGATCCGGGCCGGTGCTGCGGTGGCGGACGTCGGCGGCTTTGCCATCCGCGACGCGGTCAGGGAAGGCGCGCGGGAGATTGACGTGGCGATGGCGGGCCGTGACGCGATGGAGCTGGAGATTGCCAAGCGTTTCCCGGATGCCGAATACCGCGATACCTGGGTCTGGTTCCAGTCCGGCATCAACACCGATGGCGCCCATAACCCGGTGACCGGTCGCACCCTGCAGCGCGGAGATATCCTTTCCCTGAATACTTTCCCCATGATTTCAGGATATTACACCGCGCTGGAGCGGACCATGTTTGTAAAGGAGGTGGATGCCGACTCGCTGCGCATCTGGGAGGCCAATGTGGCGGCTCATGAGCTGGGCATCTCGCTCTTGAAACCGGGGGCAAGCTGTGCGGAGATCACTCATCAGATCAATGCCTTCTTTGAGGAACAGGACCTGCTGCAATACCGCACCTTCGGCTATGGTCACTCGTTCGGCGTCCTGTCGCACTACTATGGCCGCGAGGCCGGGCTGGAGTTGCGCGAGGACATCGACACGGTGCTGGAGCCGGGCATGGTGATTTCTATGGAGCCGATGCTGACCATCGCCGACGGCCAGCCCGGCGCCGGCGGCTACCGTGAGCATGACATCCTGATCATCCACGAGGACGGCAACGAGAACATCACCAAATACCCCTACGGGCCGGAGTTCAACGTCGTCGGCTGACCCCGGCGCTGGATGGGCTGAAATATTGTCGGCAGGCGAGTGCTCCCGCCTGCTCCCCGCCTCCCGAAGGGAGGCCGTCCCAGTTGGGCGTGGCACCGTGCAAGGCACGGTGCCACATCGCACTTCCGAAGGTCTCCCCCGATCTGCGAGCGGCGGGGTGCCGCGCGTCTTCGCTGCGGGTGTCGGATGATCCTGCCGTCAGACCGGACCGGTGTGTCGCAAAGATTGCGCTGGCGTCCGGCATGAGGCATATGTGCGCTAAGGCGACATCTGATCCAGCGATCACGCCCGGTTCCCGGCTTATGCGGGGCTGCGGTGGATCCCGGTCGTGAACAAGGACATATCACAGCCATGCACCACCCCCCGGAGAAGCGAAAATCCGAATATGCGCTGATCCAGCTGTTGCCGAACATGATGACCATCGCGGCCATCTGTGCGGGGCTGTCTGCGATCCGCTTTGGGGTGCAGGGCAATTACACGCTGGCGGTTCAGCTGATCCTGGCGGCTGCGATCCTTGACGGGTTTGACGGGCGTCTGGCGCGTATCCTGCGCAGCGACAGCAAGATGGGCGCTGAGCTCGATTCGCTGGCGGATTTCCTCAACTTCGGCGTCGCCTCACCGCTGGTGATCTACTATTGGGCATTGCAGGATATGCGCGGCCTCGGCTGGCTCGCGGTGCTGGTGTTCTCGGTCTGCTGCGTGGTGCGTCTGGCGCGCTTTAATGTCTCCACCAAGTCCGAGCAGAAAGTCACCGCAAAAAGCGTCTATTTCGAAGGCGTCCCATCTCCGGCGGGGGCGCTCCTGGCCATGCTGCCGATGTTCATCTCATTTGCCTTCGCCGACGCGCCGGTGGTCCCGGACATTCTGATTTGCCTTCACATGGTTGTCATTGGATTGCTTATGATCAGCCATGTGCCAACCTGGTCGCTGAAGGCTGTCAAAATTTCGCGCGAAAACGTGAAGTACTTCTTGGTCGGTTTTGCCTTTGCGGGGGCAGCCGTCCTGATTTACGCATGGATTACGTTGGTGATCCTGTGCCTTGGGTATGCCGCGATGGTGGCCTGGGGATTGGTTAAGAGGAAAACGCCGGAGACCGGCGCATAAAAGAGTAAGGGTGGAGAATTGGATATAAAGGCTGTTGAAACGTCGTATGCCCGTTGGGCGCCCGTTTATGACAAGACCTTCGGGGCGATCACCAATGTCGGCCGCCGCCGCGCTGTTGGGTACGTCAATGAACATCGCAGCGGTCGGGTTCTGGAGGTGGGCGTTGGCACCGGCCTCTCTCTGCCGCTCTACAAATCCCACCTGAAAGTCACCGGTATCGACTTCAGCGAAGACATGCTGCGCAAGGCGAAAAAACGTGTCGCCGAAAACAAGCTGCATCATGTCGAGGCACTGCGCCAGATGGATGCGCGCGCGCTCGATTTCCCCGATGCCACCTTCGACACCGTTTCTGCCATGCATGTCCTGTCGGTTGTGCCCGATCCAGAGAAGGTGATGGGCGAGATTGCCCGTGTCCTCAAGCCCGGGGGCAAGGTTGTCATCACCAATCATTTTCTGCGCGAACAGGGGGTGCTGGCCTTCATTGAACGGGTTTCGGCGCCCTTTGCCAATGTGCTGGGCTGGCATTCGGATTTTGAACTCGACACGATCCTCGGTGAAGATCATCTGTCCGTGGAGCATCATCAGCCCTTGCCGCCCTTTGGCCTGATGACGTTTCTGGTGCTGTCCAAAATTCAGTCCGTCTGAGCCGCCATGCCGCACGGTAGGGGCGTCATCTGACGTCAAAGACCGATCGGGGAGCCGGTCGGTCTTTTCATTGCGGGGTGGCTCTGCAAAACTATCGCCAACCGGCCTGATGTCTGGTGCCTGATGACGGCACGGCAGTCGGGTTTTCTTTATCCGGGGGATGTAAATTATGTTCACATTCCCCATATGACACATAAGACATTGCAGAAAGGGCACTTTATGAGCCAATCACAATTTGACGAGATGGTACGCGCCTCCCAGGACAAGGTGCGTGAGTCGCAATCCAAGATCGAGGCGCTGACCTCGCGCATCGAGGTGGCGCGTAGCAAGATCGAGGCGGGCGAGGATGGCAGCATCGACATCGAAAACGCGACGCTGGAGGATGTTCACGCCCACACCGAGGTGATGAACGCCAATATCGCCGAGCTGATCATGGGCCTCGACGATGTGACAACAGCCTTCTCCAGAGATTTCGACGAGATGCGCTCGAAAACCGGCTGGGAGAGCTTTGTCGGCTTCTTCTCCAAGGGCAAATCGGACTCGATGCGCCAGGAGCGGATGCGCACCGCCAGTATCGACGACAAGCTTCAGGATCTGATCGCCAAATCCGACGTCATCGTGAAACTCTTGGAGGGCCAGCTGGCCACTCTGGAAGAGCAGCGCGAGAAGGTACAGGTGAACCTCTCGGCCACTCTGGACGACCGCGAGTTGACGGTGCAGGAGCTGGAAGGCGTGCGTGCAGAGATTGTGGCGCTGGACCCGCAGATCATCGAGCTCGAGAACAAAATCTCTGTCGAGCAGGACGCGGCGGCACGCACCAAGCTGGAGACAGAGCTGGCGGAGATCAACGCAAAATACAACGCGATGGTGCAGGACGAGCAGGTAAAACTGGCGAAATCCCAGACGCTGGAGCGCTATATCGAGAAGGGCAAGACCTGGGTCGACTCCCTGCAAAACCAGGCGGCGACGCAGATGGTGCTGATCAACAAGCTGCAGACGGACACCCAGCAGCGGGTGGTGCTGTATGACGCGCTGACCAAATCGCTGAAGACCGCACAGCAGCAGGATGTGGCGCACCGGATCAACGAGATCGGCGTGCAGACCGACAAGGAAGCCCAGACCGCAATGGCCGCAATCGGTACTGCGACCAACCAGAAGATGGCCGACATGCTGGAAAGCCACGAGGACAACATGGTGTTCGCCCGCGACGTGCTGGAGAAGAAGGCCAAGGCCGATGAACGCTTTGCCCGCCGGTTCGCGGCGATTGTCGAGAAGCACGATAAGAACCTGTATGGGGGGTGAGCTTGGACTGGCTGGAGTTCCTGAATGTCCCGTGGCCGCCGAATTGGTTCTGGTGGAGCGTGCTGGCGGTCATTTTTGGGACTTTGGCTGTTCTCTACTTCGCTGTTGGCGGCCCTTATGCGGGCTGGGTTTTAGTTGCAGTGGCTGGGATGTTTGCGGCATTTGCCTGGGATCTGCGTAAGGAGCGGGATGGCTAGGCACTTGGTGTCACTCAGTATTGGAATTGAGATGTTCAGAAAATTCAACAGAGGGTCACGCCCGGCCCGAGGGTGGGCGTACTCCGCGCCCGCTCTGGGGGGCGGGTCGGGCGCAATCTGGGCTGCTGTGCATCCCGGAGGGTTGTCATGACCGATCCCTCGCATGATCACGCCGGCCTCAGCGATACCTTCGCCTCACGCCGGTATTTCAAGAAGTTCGAGACCATCATCCGGCACCTAACCCGGGTGGCGGCGGCGATGCCGGCGGAGGGGCGGCTGTCGAAATCCGATGTGAAGGTGCTGACTGCTTACCTGATGCGGCTGAACTTCACCTTCCGCGCGCTGTCGATGAAATACCTGATGGCGGGGCGCGACACGGGCCGCTTCTTTGGTAGCCTGGCGATGGACAAGCGCGACAGCGGCTTTCCGGTCGCCGCCGAGCTGATGACCATGGCCAATGACGCCCAGCAGGCGGAGCGGCATCTGGCCAATATGGCCAGCGAGGCGCAGCTGAAGGACGATATGGTGCGCACCATCATTTCGGACCGCACGGTGCCTGCGAAACTGCAATTCGCGCTGTCGCAGCGGCTTTACTATCAGGAGCTGCTGAAGGGGCAGCTGTTCTGGGTCCAGAATGATCCGGTCTGCGAATGGCTTGAAAACATCGGCGAGCGGCGGCGGCGCTTCCTGCTGCACTGGGCGGCCTATGACAGCCAGGTGAACCTGCCGGTGATCTACCTGTTGGAGCTGGAGGACAGCGGCAAGGTGGCCCTGCCGAAGGACGAACGGCGCTGGCCCGAGGTGCAGGCGCATCTGATGGCGCAGGCCTTGGCGGGGCTGAAGCTGGTGACCATTGCCAAGGGGTTTGATGAGGATTTCGACGACCTCCACCCCAAGCATCTGCGCCGCTACCACGTCGGGCCGATGTATTCCTCTGCCTATACCGAGCAGTCAGGCCCGCTGCACCGGGTGCTGGAGGAGGCGGAGGCGCCTGCGGGCCAGGACTGGGCGCTGGCCTGGACACTGGAGGAGCTGGAAAGCGAAGAGGTGCGCGAGGAGCGCGCGGGCTGGTTCGGCACCGTGGAGCGGGAAATCTTTGCGCTCGACCCCTTTGGCGGCCGTGGCGCCGATACCGGCGCGACCCGCACCCAGCGGGCCATCATCCTGCCGCAGCGCCCGTTCCAGGTGCTGGCAGAGCTGGACCCGCCGGGGTTCGGCGATGTGCAGAAGTTTGTGGTGAGCGATGCCGGGCAGGTGCTGAGGTATTGAGCGGCTGCGCGAGCCGTGAGTGCGGGAGCCTCCGGCGGGGATATTTTAAGCCAGAAGAAGTTTGGTCGGGATGGAGGGGTAATGCGCATTGAGAGAATGCTTTTGCTGCTGGCTTTGACAGCGGGTTGCAGCGGGTACTTGGCTCAGGACCTGGATGAGTTCAAATCGGAGACTTTGAGCCGTTATCCCGTCGGCAGCAATGTTGAGGACCTGCTACGCGGACTTAAGGGGCGCGGTTTCAAAGAAAGTGGCTCTGCTTTCAAACCAGCGCCGCACCGGCCCAAGCCCTTGCCGCATTGTATGCGAAAGGGGCTGACCTATGGATTCTGGGCGGGAGGAAGCCGTTTGGTGTGCTACCGTGCCGATGCGGGGATAATTGAAGAAATTGAAATTTATCAGCTGGTCGCGGGCCTCTGAAGGAGAAAAAATGAGCATTTCAGGCAACCAGATGGAGCTGCGGGAAGAGGATATCCGCAAGCATTACGCGGCTGCGGCGGCGCTGCTGGAGGGGTTTGACCACACCCCGCGCATTGCCAAGCCGCAGGCGGAAGGCAAGGCGCCGGAGCGGTCCTCTGGCATTGGCACGCGGCGGCGGTTCCGCTCGACGACACCGGGGCTTGTCACACGCTCCACCGCGCGGCCCGAGGGCGTGCATCTGATTGCCCGCATCGAGGCGGCGGATGAAGATGATCCGCTGACTTCACCCTTGCAGGCGACCTTGCAGCATTGCCTGCGCCGGGCCTTGGCGGTCTCCCTGGCGATGGGGGAGGCTTTTGCAGAGGCTTCCGGCCTGGCGGATCTGAAACGGGCCAATCTGGCGGGGTCCTTGGACGCGGCGCGCAAGGGGGAGTTCACCGAACTGCTGGCCGCCGAGGCGCTGATTGCGGCGCATGTCTTTGCCAATGCCGCGGCCTATCTGCTGGCACCGCACGGGTCCGAGGCACAGGCCGAGGTGGGCGAGGCGGAGGAGCTGTTGACGGACAACGCGCCGCTGGCCCTGCACGGGGCGCTGTGGGAGCTGGACCAGAAACTGGCGCTGCATGCCCCCGATGATGCGCATCTGATCGCGGCCACGGCCGCCTATGCCGAGCAGCTGATGGAAAAGGCGGCCTTGCGCGCCCAGAACGCGCCGCGGCTGGAAGCGTTCACCGCTGCGGACTGGCGGGTGGAGGCAGATGATCTGACCATCAGCGGTTTTGAACCGGCGGCGAAGGCAAAGTCCACCACGCTCACCATGGCGTTCAAGAAACCGCATGAGGTGGTCGGCAACCATATCGCCAAATACCAGGCACTGCGGCTTTCCAAGATGCTGATGGCCTATGATTTCGACCGCCGTTTGAACCCCTTTGCCGAGATGGGCGGCTTCATCTTCACCTTCATGGGGGATGGCAAGCCCGGGACGGGTAAGACGACGCTCATTCAGATGATGGCCGGCCTCATCCATGATTATTGCCAGAACGCAGGCTATGCCTTCCGCTACCAGAATTTCGGCATCGACAATATCGACAGCTATCAGGGCAAGTCGGGGCAGAACGCTAAGTCCTTCATCCAGAATGTGATTGACCCGCATGTCATCGGCTTTGGCACCATCGACGACATCGACCAGATCGCAGGGAAACGCGGCGACCGACAGTCCAGCGCGGGCCAGCAGGAGGTGACGGCGGTGTTCATGGAGGCCTTTGCCGGCGCCAACACCGTGGTACGCGGCAACTGCACCTTTGGCATGTTCTCCAACTACCCGGAAAATGTGGACGACGCCCTGCGGCAGCGGGCCGGCGCGCGGTTCCTGGTGGACGGGCCGCAGACGCGGGAGGATTACATCGACATCCTGACGCTCCTGATGGGCAAGAACCACAGCATTCCGCTGGGCGACCATGACCTTTACGGCGCGCAGGAGATCAAACAGGCCGTTGCACGGTCGTTCGAGGCGCACAACCGCCCGCAGGAGCCGGGGCTGATGGAGGTCTTTGGCCGGGTGCATGACCAGATCGGCGAATTGGACAGCCTTGCCAAGCTGGGCACCTATCTGAAGGCCATTCAGCAGGCGGATGAGCGGTTCACCGGCCGTGCCATCAAGAACATCACCGATGCGGTCAAGGTGCGGGCGATGGATTTCGAGCTGCCGGATGACTGGATGGAGAACCCGGAGCTGTTCCTGTTCAAGGATTACGAGACCAAATCCGCGATGATTGGTGAACTGCGGGTGCCGATCACAGTCGACATGGTGGTGCAGGAGATCAACCGCTACGCCGACAGCGAGTTCCGCTATGCTGACAAGTCGGATGAGGTGGCGATTGAGAACATGGTGCGTGACTTTGGGCGGCAGGAAGAGGCCAAGCGGCGGTATCTGGAGGGGCAGGGGTGAATAGTAGGCGTTTCATTATTGAGGCTGAGGGCTTTCCTGATCTCCCGGGGATGATGCTTGCGACTGTAGACGCTTTGAAATCAATGGGCGGTTCTGCCTCAATTCACGAGTTGGACGAAAAAGTCGCTGAACTTGAGGGCGTGTCAGAGGCAGAGCAGTCATTCATGATGACCGGCTCCAATAGTAGTCAGCCGCGATTGAACTATTACCTAGCGTGGTCTCGCACGTTTCTAAAACGTGGAGGTGCCCTTGAAAATTCAGCGCGAGGTGTCTGGGCGTTGACCGAGGCGGGTTACGACATTCATAGTTATGACGAGACCAAGAAGATTGTAGACCTCGTAAATGAAGAGGAGAAAGCGCGTGCTCGCGAACGGCGCCGTCAGTCGAAACCTGCTGCAACTTCAGGAGAAAATCTGGAGCGTTTAAGCTCAGAAAATGATGGAGAGGCTACAGATCCTAGTACCGAAAGCTGGAGAGAAACACTTCTCGAAGTGCTAAAGGCGATGGATCCCGCGGCGTTCGAGCGCCTCGCTCAGCGCCTTTTGCGCGAGGCTGGGTTCACCAAAGTTGAGGTTCGCGGTAAATCGGGCGACGGCGGGATAGATGGCGTCGGCGTCCTACGGGTAAATCTTGTGTCTTTTCAAGTGTTTTTCCAATGCAAGCGTTGGAAAGGAAGTGTGGGGTCCTCAGAAATTCGGGATTTTCGAGGTGCGATGATGGGAAGGGCGGACAAGGGCCTATTTATCACGACAGGTAATTTTACCGCGCAGGCATCGGATGAGGCGACGAGAGATGGCGCAACCGCCATCGATTTGATTGATGGCTCGAGACTGTGCGAGCTCTTGAAAGACAACAAGTTGGGTGTCGCGACTGAGATGATCGAAAGTGTGAAGATTGATCCCAACTGGTTCGGGACAATTTAGTAATGAAACGCCTCATCCAGCATGGCCTGATGTTCGGCAATCTCTTCCAAGTGGCCTCGCCCGCGCTGGTGGAGCGCTATAACCGCGCGCTGAAGCATCTGACCGGCAAGACAACGGCTTTGACGGATTTCCACGTCGATATCTCTGGCTACTCGCCGGAGGTGGGCGATGAGCTGGGGGATGATCACTATCTGAACCATGCGGGCGTGAACCGGCAGTTCATCCTGCTCAGCACTGAACAGAAACGCTGCCCGCTCCTGAATGTGAAATTCTCCACCAGCCGGGACATTCTGCGCCGGTTCATTGCCGACAATGAAAGCCAGCTTTTTGCGCTGACGGCCACGGATGCGGTGGCGGGCGAGCTGGTGAATTCGGTCTTCGAGGTCACGACCCCGGCCAAATTGTTCGATATCCGTCAGGTGCGGATCGAGGCCGACACCACGCGGGCCACGCTGCGGCAGGCGGATCGGCTGGCGGAGCTGGTGGAGCGGTTCAAGAGTGAGGAAGACGGCTGGTTCGATGACGCGCTGATCGCCGAGATGATCGAGACGGCGGAAAAAACCGGCGATGTCACCCGCAACCCGGTGCGGCTGAAGCATGAGGTGTTTGAGCAGCAGAATTTCTGGACCGCGCATTTCGGCGGGCTTTACGTGTTTCAGAAGGTGGAGCGCCCGGCGGTGATCGCCAGCGGCGCCAAGCCCGAGGGCGTGCCGCTGGACCATGTGTTCGACCTTGGCCAGAAGAACGCCATTGCCAAGTTTCTGGAGCTGAACGGGCTGGTGGAGCCGATCATCCGTGCACGCGGTGTCGATGGCGCGGCCATCCTGCGCCAGAAGATGGGATTTCTGGCGATCAGTGTTCTGGCGGATAAGGGCATGGACCTCTCCGGCCTGTCGCGCAGCGATCTGCGGCGGCTGGCAGCGCGTCACGCCAGTGATCTGCCGGCGGAGTTCGAGGGTATGGCGGCCATGGTCCGCTGGGCAGATAGCGGCGGCGCATGGCCCCAGATCAAATCGGACCATCCCGCCTATTTCTATTGCCTGCGGGCAACCAATACGCCGGATCGCGATCTGGTCAACATGCTGCTGGCAGAGCTGACCCCGCTGGATTTCCGCCAGCTGTTCATCTGCCACAAGGAGGCGTTCTATCAGCAGTATCGCGGCTGGCCAGAGAACAAGAAGGATCACGTCGTGACCTTCCTTGCGCGGGAATATGCCGTGGACAAGGCCGGCGCGCGGGCTGCTCTCTTTGGCCATGAGCCGGATATGAGCGGTCGCAGCCCTGCGGTCGAGGCCCGCCGTCGGGGGGCCGAGCAGGCGCATTCCCCGGATCGTCTGGTCGAGCGGGTCGGCCCCTGGGGGGTGGTAGGTCGCCGGGGCAATACGCGGGGGCGGCGCTGATGTTTGCCTTCATTCGCCTGATGGCGATCCTTCTTGTGGTGCTGACGGTGATCTATGCCCTGGTGTCGCTCTACTCGCGCGAGGTACGCCGGGCCAAGCTGAAACGCCGCTGGACCGAGAAGGGGTTGACCGGAGACCGTTCCGCCTTCATCCAGCGCGGGCTGCACCAATATGACCGCTCGCTGCGGCGCAGGCTGATCCTGCTGGTCTATATCGTGCCGCTGGGGGCCATTGCGCTTCTGGTTTATGTCATGAATTTCATGTGAGGTCGCTGATGCGTTACGTAAAATGGGTGTTCATTCTCACCTTCTGGCTGCTGGCGGGGGCCTTTCTGCATTACACGCTGCCGCAGAACGACGTGGTGCGCGTGGTCAAGACCGAGGTCCGCCGGGTCGATTTTGGTGAAAACTCGATC
Source organism: Phaeobacter sp. JH20_29 (assembly GCF_048056175.1). Classification (NCBI taxonomy): domain Bacteria; kingdom Pseudomonadati; phylum Pseudomonadota; class Alphaproteobacteria; order Rhodobacterales; family Roseobacteraceae; genus Phaeobacter; species Phaeobacter sp. JH20_29. Next base: position 84,115 of record NZ_JAYMWO010000012.1, on the reverse strand, counting down.
TTCTGGGCACAGCAGGATACCGCGCAGGAAAGCGCGACCAGCGTCAACCGCGACGTGCGTTTTGTCGAGGCTTTCTTTCCCAATGGTCGCCCCATCGTCTATCGCAACGAGGACACCGGCTGGGGCTGGCCGCCGTATTTCAAGCTGGATAGCTCCAATCTTCAGGCCGAGCTGACCGATCTCGCGTCCACCAAATCAGACCCGCAGTGGGTGCTGGTCCGCCACTATGGCTGGCGCAATGAATTCCTGTCGATCTTTCCCAACGCGGTTGCGGTCAAACCGGTTGACGGCCCGGATCATACCCAGGTGAACTGGTTCAACATCATCTTCCTCACGCTGCTGGCAGCGGTGGTCTGGGCGATATATGTGCGCTGGCGCCGTTTCCGCCGGGCGCGCATCGACCCGATGGTCGAGAATGTCGAAGACAGCCTTTATGCTGCCGGCGATGCGCTGTCGGAACGCCGTGGCCGGTTGCGCCGCTGGCTGGACAGCTGGAAGCAGAAATAGCGCAGGACAAGCGGGGCTGCCGACTGCGCAGCCCCAGATGGCCCCCTAGTCAGAGAACAGATGCTCGGTCCGGGCAAGGCTCAATGCGGCGTCATGGTCCAGCGCCAGAAACGGCATCAGCTGTTCGGCGATCTGCTCGTCACTGTCGCTTTCGCGGATCAGGCTGAGGTGATCAAATCCCACATCGCGGATGCGGTCGGATTCATGCTGGATATCGTTGCGGATCGTCGGCAGCAGCCGCTCCAGTGCGGCGGCTGAGGTTTGTTGACCGGCCAGACCAATGCGTTCGGCATGACCGGTGAGATAATCGTCGCTCAGGTTGCATTCGATCTGTAGCAGACGTGTCACGGCCCGGTCCGCGCAGAAATCCTGCATCAGCTCCAATGCCGAAGGGTCAAGGCAGATCACCAGCCGGTCGGTCTCATAATAGTCAAACAGCATCCGAACCAGCGCGCGGCGGTGGCGGGTGCGTTTCCATAACGTCGCCTCGATACCGCCGAGGTCGGGCATCTCGGTGCCTTCTTCGTCAAACAGATAGGCGAGCGCCGGGATGTTGCTCACCTCACGCAGCCGCTCGATCAGACGTTTGGCCACATGCCATTTCTTGCAGGTGATGATCAGCAATTCGCGGTTGCGCCCGAGCGTGCTTTCGGTTTCCCAGAAACGGGGGGCAAAGCGCAGCCCGTTGCGTCCGCGTTTGGTCAGAAACTCATAGAGGTTACGACCCTCGTTGGAGATCTGAAACTCAACCCCCTGTGCTGCATAAAGCGCGCCGAGCCGGGATTTCAGCTCCTGTGCCTCGGGGCTGATCTTGCGGGCAAAGAGAAAATCCTGCCCCATCAGCATGTCGTAATGGTCGTTGTAGAACTGGACCGGCATTCCGTAGTCAGAGAACATCAGCAATGTCAGCGTGCGGCTCTCGATCTCCCTGGCGGGAACCAGATGGCGCACCAGGGTCTGAAAGAAGGTCTCATCCGGGATCCAGGTGGTGCGAAAGAACCGCAGCACATCGCGGCGGTCCTTCAGGAACGCCAGGATCCATTCCACGGTGCGGCGGCGCAGGCACCACCACTGGCTGCCGATCTGGATCTGCATATCCTCGGGCAGGACGCGCGTCAGGCCCAGCCGTTTCTGCACCATGTGGGTCAGATCAAAGAGGCGTTTGTTCCTGCGTTCGTTGAAGATATGGCGATAGATCAGCCGGTCTTCCTTCATGCCGGTCTTGATCCAGTCGCTTTCAAAAAAATCGAAGCTCTCGATGTAATCGCAATCCTGCGCGTCCAGCAGCTGGCGCGCGTATTCGGCCGTCTTGATCGCCATGCAGTCGCCGGACACCATGTAGAAATGCGTCGCCCGAGGGAAGGTGGCGACGGCGCTTTCCAGCGCGTGGAGCGTCGCCTGAACCAGAGACCATTCGCCCCAGCCGCATTTGACCCGCTTGCGGGCAAAGCAGACATTCGGGTTGTCCTTCAGCGCGGCTCGGATTTGCTGGAAATCACGCGCAGGAGACCGGCCATCGAAGTGGATCGCCATGTAATCCCCGGCGGCAGTCAGTTGCTCTGCCTGCTGGATAATCGCCTCTGGGTCCTTATGGCACAGCAGAACATATGCGATTTTTGCCATGGCGACGCCCCGGGGTCTTATTTTGATTGATTGTTTCCTTGATACTGACGAATTCTCACTGAATAAACCGCATTATTTAGCTTTTAACGACTAGGCTGGCAGATGGCGCCTATTGCAGCGCATCGGACTGGGAGAGCAAGAATGGGATTTCCGGGCACTTGGATGACAGAGAGCGAAAGCGTGGTCTACCGCGTGGTGCCCAAATGTGCCTGCTCGACCATTGGTCAGATCATGTATTACTCAGATCATGGCCGGTTCTTCGATGGCGATATCCATGATGCCACCAGCGGGCTGCATAAATGGGCTCTGCCGGACAGCCAGCCGCTGATTACCGGCAATGTGCAGTCGCAGAAATCCTATGCGTTCACCTGCGTGCGCAACCCTTACACGCGCGTGCTGAGTTCCTTCTTCGACAAGATTTGCGGCATCCAGCGCAATGGCAAACGCTACCGGGGCAATCTGGTGCCGCGGCTCACCTATGACTACGGGATCGAAGTGGGCGGTGACGATGGCAAGCAGCCCTTTGACCAGATCAAGAGCTTTCGCCGTTTCCTGCTGTTTGTCCGCGACACGGTGAAGTTTCGCCGCCCGATGGATCCCGATATCCACTGGTCCGCAACCTCGGGCCATGTTTCCACCTTCATCTGCAACGGCGGGCGCTACGACAAGGTGATCTGGACCGAAGCCTTCAATGAGGGCATGCAGGATGTACTGGACGCCATCGAGACGCCGCATCGGGTCGATCTGGCGCAGATCCCGCGCTTCAACGAAAGCGAAGGTCACGGTCCCAAGCGGGCGCATCCGGTCGAGGAGTACTTTGACGATCTGTCGATGCATCTGGTCTATGAGATCTACAAGCGCGATTTCGAGGTGTTCAAATACGATTTTGAAAACCCCGCCAACAAGATGCCCATCGGCGAGATCGACCTCGATGAGGTGCATGCCAAACTGGGCGAGTAGGTCACACCCGACCATCAGCTCCCGCCCGGGCTGCAATCATTGACATGATCTTGTCCCGGTTGGGCGTGGCGCCGCTGGCGCGGCGCGCCTCCGGCGGGAGTATTTCGGGAAAGGTGAGGGGTTTTGTGCCTTATGCGCGGGTCGGGGACCCCAGATCTTGCAGCTGGGCTTGCAATCCGGTTGGAAACAACTCAATCCCGCCAGTCTCCAGCGCATCGGGATGCACCCATCTGGCAATAGATTTCAGGCCGTTGTCTTCGTAGAACTCAATCGTATCGCCTGCCAGATGCCGGGTCTCTGGCCAGGTGATCTGCGCGGCGAAGATGATTTCATGGCCGGTCTGGCCTTCGTGCCGATAGATGTTTTCCAGCACCACCGGCGCGCCGATGATGGTGATTTCCACAGCGAGCTCCTCCTGAAACTCCCGTCGCAGCGCCTGTTGCCAGGTTTCACCAAATTCAACGGTGCCACCCAAGGGGCGGACGCCTTTGGTCCGGCCGCTGTCATCGGGCACCTCCGCCGCGAGGAAACGGCCATCGCGCCAGGGCAGACCAATGGTTTTCACGCGAATGGACTGGGCCGGGCGCCAAATGGTCATGTCGGATCTCCTGCGGTGCCGCGGTGGGTCGAGTAGGGCTGGATCTCTATGAAAGAAAAAGCCCCGACATCCAAGATGCCGGGGTCTTCAAAAGCGGACTCACTGACAGCGCTGATTATTCGTCGTCGGGCAGGGCGCGCACGGCGCCTTTTGCGGCGGAGGTGGCCAGCAGGGCATAGGCTTTGAGCGCGGTGGAGACCTTGCGCTTGCGCGGCTTCACCGGTTTCCAGCCTGCTGCGTCCTGGGCGGCGCGCCGTGTCGCCAGCTCCTCGTCGGAGACCGCCAGGTGGATGGTGCGGTTGGGGATGTCGATCTCGATGGTATCCCCCTGCTGAACCAGGCCGATGGTGCCGCCTTCAGCTGCCTCAGGCGAGACATGGCCGATCGACAGCCCGGAGGTGCCGCCGGAAAAACGCCCGTCGGTCAGAAGCGCGCAGGCTTTGCCCAGCCCTTTTGATTTCAGATAGGAGGTCGGGTAGAGCATTTCCTGCATCCCCGGACCGCCGCGCGGGCCTTCATAGCGGATCACCACCACGTCACCCTCCTTGACCTTGCCGGTCAGGATGTCGTTCACCGCCTGATCCTGACTTTCGCAGACATAGGCCGAACCGGTGAATTTCAGGATGTTTTCATCCACCCCTGCGGTTTTCACGATGCAGCCGTCGCGGGCGATATTGCCAAACAGCACCGCCAGTCCGCCGTCCTGGCTGAAGGCATGTTCCTTGGAGCGGATCACCCCGCCTGCACGGTCGGTGTCCAGCTCCTTGTAGCGGTTGGACTGCGAAAACGCTTCGGTGGTGCGCACGCCGCCGGGGGCGGCCTTGAACAGCTCTTCGGCCTCGGGGTTGTTGGCAACCTTGATGTCCCATTTGGCGATTGCCTCGCCCATGGAGCTGGAGTGGACGGTGGCGCAATGGTCATGCAACAGTCCCGCGCGGCTGAGTTCACCCAGGATGGAGAAGATGCCACCGGCGCGGTGGACGTCTTCCATATGAACGTTTTCGGTGTTCGGTGCGACCTTGCACAGGCACGGCACCTTGCGCGACAGGCGGTCCATATCGGTCATGGTGAAATCGACCTTGCCTTCATTGGCGATGGCCAAGAGGTGCAGCACCGTATTGGTCGACCCGCCCATGGCGATATCGAGGCTCATGGCGTTTTCAAACGCATCAAAGGTGGCGATTTCGCGCGGCAGCAGGCCTTTCTCCTCGCCCACGTAGTGGCGCTTGGTGATGTCGACGATCTTGCGGCCCGCCTCAAGGAACAGGTGTTTGCGGTCGGCGTGGGTGGCCAGTGTCGAGCCATTGCCCGGCAGCGCCAGACCCAGCGCCTCGGCCAGACAGTTCATCGAGTTGGCGGTGAACATCCCGGAGCAGGAGCCGCAGGTGGGGCAGGCGTTTTCCTCGATATGCTGCACCTGCTCATCGGTGAGGTTCTCGTTGGCCGCCGCAACCATCGCATCGACGAGGTCGATCTTCTTGGCGTCGAGATCGGCAATGTCGATCTTGCCCGCTTCCATCGGTCCACCGGAAACGAAGATCGCCGGGATATTCAGCCGCATCGCTGCCATCAGCATGCCGGGAGTGATCTTGTCGCAGTTGGAGATGCAGACCATGGCATCGGCACAATGGGCGTTGACCATATATTCGACGGAATCCGCGATCACCTCGCGCGAGGGCAGCGAGTAGAGCATCCCGTCATGGCCCATGGCGATACCGTCATCCACCGCGATGGTGTTGAATTCCTTGGCGACGCCGCCGGCCGCCTCGACCTCGCGGGCGACCATCTGGCCCAGATCCTTGAGGTGGACGTGGCCGGGTACGAACTGGGTAAAGGAGTTGACGATGGCGATGATCGGCTTGCCGAAATCATCGTCCTTCATCCCTGTGGCGCGCCACAATCCGCGTGCGCCCGCCATATTGCGGCCATGGGTGGAAGTTCTGGATCGGTACATTGGCATCTGGCTGGTTCCCTTGTCTTTGCCCCTCAGGGACACGATTTGCGCAACAAAGGCAACATGTCGGGGCGGTCTTCGGTAATTATCTGGTGGTTTCTGCCGGTTTTCGCAGGCTTTGGCGGGGCGGAGTGGCGAACCGGGCGGTCAGGATCGGCATCCGGGACATCAGCGACAGGCCGAGGCTGTTGAGCCCTATGCCCATGCCCATAACCAAGACCAGAATCCAGCTGTCGGCCTGCGCCAGATTGGCGCCGGGGGCGCGGCAGGCCTGAGCGATGATCACGACAGATCCGGTGTAGCCCAGCAGCACGGCAACAGCGCCGGCAACACTATGCGACAGTTTCAAGGGGCTGAGCATCCGGGTTTTCCTGAGCTGGCGGATCCGCTAGAGATCGCAGGTCTGTGCGTTATAGCGCACAGTAGCGTTTGTGCGTTATAACGCACAAGAGGTTTTTGAAGCGCGGCATGAACCAATCCGCATCAGGCGGACCAGCAACGGGCAGCAGGCATGAGCGAAGATAGCATCACTCTGAATTTGCGGGACATTCGCCAGGGCGCAGGGCTAAGCCTGTCACGGGCTGCCGAGGTCACCGGCGTCAGCAAGGCGATGCTGGGCCAGATCGAGCGCGGCGAATCAAGCCCGACGATTGCCACCCTGTGGAAAATTGCCAAGGGGTTTCATCTGCCGCTCAGCGCGCTGATCGGCGAGGCGGCAGCCCCTGATCTGGCCGCCAGCGGCGAGCGGGTGTTCCGCTCGGTCCAGTTTCCCGGTTCGATCGCGGTGAAGATGGTGTTTCCCTTTGATCCTGCGCTTGCGGCCGAGACCTTTCACGTGAGCCTGCGTCCCGGCCAATGCCACCTGTCCCAGCCCCACGACAGCGGCGTGACTGAAGAGGTCTTCGTGCTGGAGGGCGCGATGGAGGTGTTGCGGGGCGACGATTGGGTGGCGCTGGATACCGGGCAGGGGCTGCGCTTTGCGGCGGATCAGCCACACGGCTATCGCTGTGGCGACAGCGGTGCTGCGTTCTTGAACATGCACCACTACCGCCGCGTGGCCTCTCGCGGCTAGCGGCAGCCGGATCAATTGGCCGCAGCGGCGCGGCTTGTCGCCGGGGCAGAGGATGCCTAATGCTGGTGGCATTGATGACGAGGCGCCAGACCCTCCGGGGTGCGCGCGTCTTGCCCCTGTTTCCATTGACCTATTGCCGGAGAGTTTTCCACCGGCCTTATTACGAAAGCGATCTGATCCATGGACACTCTGCGCGGCAGTCTCCTGATGGTGCTCGCTATGGCCGCCTTTGCGCTGGAGGATATGTTCATCAAATCCGCGGCCCGAAGCCTGCCGGTCGGGCAGATCCTGATCCTGTTCGGGGCCGGGGGCATGGTGATCTTTGCCATCATGGCGCGTGCACAGGGGCACCGCCTGTGGACCCCGGTGTTCTGCACGCGCGCGCTTGTGCTGCGCTCTGTCGCCGAGGTTGCAGGGCGGCTGTGCTACACGCTGGCAATTGCGCTGACGCCGCTTTCTTCGGCCTCCGCAATCCTGCAGGCGACGCCGCTGGTGGTTGCTGCCGGCGCGGTGGTCTTCTTTAACGAGCATGTGGGCCTGCGCCGCTGGCTGGCGATTGCGGCGGGTTTTGTCGGCGTCTTGATGATCCTGCGCCCGGGGGCCAGCGGGTTTGAGCTGGCCTCGCTCTTTGCGGTGGCGGGAACGCTTGGCTTTGCAGGCCGCGATCTGGCCACCCGCGCGGCTCCGGCCGGGCTGTCGAACGCGCATCTCGGGCTGGCCGGATTTGCCATGCTGATCGTTGCGGGGGTCATGGCGCAGCCCTTTGGCGCGCCGATGGTGATGCCGGATCTCGCCACCGGGGCCGGTCTGGTGGCTGCAACAGTGGTAGGGGTGGTGGCCTATCACGCCCTGACCGGCGCCATGCGGAGCGGCGAGATTTCGGTCATCGCTCCCTTCCGCTACACCCGGCTGGTGTTTGCGATGGTGCTTGGGGTGGTGGTCTTCCACGAGCGCCCCGACCTCTGGACCCTGATGGGCAGCGCGGTCATCGTGATCAGTGGCGGCTTTACCCTGATGCGCAGCCGTCGCCGTCAGCCTACCTGAATCCGGTCGGTGGGGCGGGGGCCAATCCTCCGCTGCATCACCATCTTGCACCTCTCCCCCCGGCAGCTTACATCTGCGCCCATGGCCAAGCAAAAATCAGACCTGAATTACAAAGTGATCGCAGAGAACCGCCGCGCGCGGTTTGACTATGCGATCGAGGACGATCTGGAATGCGGGATCCTGCTGGAAGGATCCGAGGTCAAATCCCTGCGCGCCGGCGGTACCAATATCGCCGAGAGCTACGCGACGGTGGATGATGGCGAACTCTGGTTGGTGAACTCCTATATCGCGCCTTACGAGCAGGCGAAGATGTTCAAGCATGAGGAGCGTCGTCGCCGCAAGCTGCTGGTGTCGCGCAAGGAGTTGTCGAACCTTTGGAATGCAACCCAGCGCAAGGGGATGACCCTGGTGCCGCTGGTGATGTATTTCAACCATCGCGGTCTGGCCAAGGTGAAGATCGGCATCGCCAAGGGAAAGAAGAACCACGACAAGCGCGAGACCGAGGCCAAACGCGATTGGTCGCGCCAGAAGCAACGCCTGCTGAAAGACCACAGCTGAGTGCGACGCATTGCAGCTGCGGTGGGACAGGGCCACGTCTGGATCTGCCGCCGGGCCTGCGTCGGACCTACGACCGTCGCTTCCCGGCCACCCTATCCTGCCCGGCAGTGGCACCGGGTAACGCGCGGCCATTGCAATAACTGACTGAATAAGTCAGATAAGCCCAACCCAGCAGACACATCCCTCGGTCAGGCCCGGCATCTTCTGTTTTCCTCCCTGTGACAAGGATGATGCCGATGCCTGAGGCCCTTTCTGATTCGCGACCTCTGACCCCTGCGCCCGCCGCTGACATGCCAACTATGCCCGCAGAAACCGCGCTTGCGGAACTGGGGCTTGATCCGTTTGAGGTCGCGCTGCTGCCACAGCTGCGCCATTTCACCACCTGCCTGCGAGAGCCGCAGAGCCAGGCCTGGCAGCACGCCTGTTGCAGCGCGGCTGAGCGCTGGGGTGAGAGTTTCGGCCTGGGGGTCGCGCATGCGCTGTTCAAGGTGGTGCGCTGCCTGCATGACCTGCGCGGCGAGCTTTATCAGGGGCATGACGCGCTGACCCTCTCGACCCGAGCCAGTGTCACCGCGGATGAAGCGGCCTGTCTGCGGATGCTGCATCACATGCGCCGCGACAACACCCCAGCGGCCCGCGACGCCGTGGCCGATCTGACCGGCGGCTGGATGGACCCGCATGTGATCCGCGCGGCGCTGTCCTTTGCCCATCGCTTCCCGGCGGGCAAGGCGGATCCGGCCCCTCGGTCACAACCTGCCACCGAATCCGCGCGCCCTCGGCTGCGGGTTGTCCGCTGACAGGGAGTGCAGATGCCCGGCGCAGCGCCTCCGATCCGGCCCGGTGGGACAGATTGTTGCGCTGCAGGCCTGGCCTCCCTTGCGACTCTGTCCGCGCGGTTGTACGGATGCCTCAGCACATATGAGGGGAGGCGGTAACGTTGGATGATCCTAAAACGCTTGTGTCGACAGACTGGCTTGCTGCGCATCTGAAGGACCCTGATCTGCGGCTCCTTGATGCCTCGTGGTACATGCCGCACGAAGGGCGAGACGCCAAGGCGGAGTATGACGCAGCTCATATTCCCGGCGCGCGCTTCTTTGATATCGACGATATCGCCGACAATCGCTCCGAGCTGCCGCATATGGTTCCCCCGGTGGAGAAATTTATGTCCCGCCTGCGCGCGATGGGGGTCGGTGACGGCCATCAGGTCGTGGTCTATGACGGCACTGGGCTGCGGTCGGCGGCGCGGGTGTGGTGGCTGTTCCGCCTGATGGGGCAGACCAATGTTGCGGTGCTGGACGGTGGTCTGCCGAAATGGCAGGCCGAGGGCAACCCGGTCGAAGATCTGCCGCCGGTCATCCGCGACCGCCATATGACCGTGCGGGTGCAGAACCATCTGCTGCGTGATGTGACGCAAGTGTCCTCCGCCGCCAAGCTCGGCGATCACGAGATCATCGACGCCCGTGCGGCCGCGCGGTTTCAGGGCACGGTTGCCGAACCCCGCGAGGGTCTGCGGTCGGGTCATATCCCCGGCTCCAAGAACCTGCCCTATACCGAACTGCTGAACGCTGACCAGACGATGAAAGCGCCGGACGCGCTGCGTGCCGCCTTTGAACGGGCTGGTGTCGATCTCAGCAAGCCTGCCATCACCACCTGTGGGTCAGGCGTGACCGCCGCAGTCCTCAGCCTCGCCATGGAGCGGATCGGCAAGACCGATCATTCGCTTTATGACGGCTCCTGGACTGAGTGGGGCGCCTTCCCAACCCTTCCCGTTGCAACCGGAGAGACCTGATGTTCGAAACCCTGAAACCCCAGCCGGCGGACAAGATCCTGATGCTGATGCAGACGTATCGCGACGACCCGCGCGATGACAAGATCGACCTTGGCGTCGGCGTCTACAAGAACGCCGAAGGGGTGACCCCGGTGATGCGCGCCATCAAGGCGGCAGAACATAAACTGTGGGAAGAGCAGACCTCCAAATCCTACGTCGGCCTGGCCGGTGATCCGGCCTATTCCGACGCGATGATCAAGCTGATCCTTGCGGATAGCGTCGAGCGGGGCAATGTCGCGGCAGCCGCCACCCCCGGTGGCACCGGTGCCGTGCGTCAGGCGTTTGAGCTGATCAAGATGGCCAACCCCGGCGCGCGGGTGTTCGTGTCGAACCCGACCTGGCCCAACCACATCTCGATCCTGAACTATCTGCACATCGAAACCGTCGCCTATCGCTATTTCGACCGCGAGACCTGCGGCGTTGATTTCGATGGCATGATTGAAGATCTGAAAACCGCCAACAAAGGCGACGTGGTGCTGCTGCATGGCTGCTGCCACAACCCGACCGGTGCCAACCTCAACATCGTGCAGTGGCAGGAAGTGGTGGCGCTGCTGAACGAACGCGGTCTCATTCCGATGATCGACATTGCCTATCAGGGCTTTGGCGATGGTCTGGAAGAGGACGCGCAGGGCGTGCGCTACGTGGCGGCCAACACGCCGGAATGTCTGATCGCGGCCAGCTGTTCAAAGAACTTCGGCATCTACCGCGAACGCACCGGCCTGCTGATGGCAGTATCGCAGGATGCAGGCGCACAGGGGCTGAACCAGGGCACGCTGGCGTTCCTGAACCGGCAGAACTATTCCTTCCCGCCGGATCATGGCGCGCGTCTGGTGACCATGATCCTGAATGACGACGCGCTGCGCGCCGATTGGGCGGCGGAACTGGAAGAGACCCGCCTTGGCATGCTGAAACTCCGCCAGCAGCTCGCGGATGAGCTGCAGCGCCTGACCGGGTCTGACCGCTTTGCCTTTCTGGCCCAGCATCGCGGCATGTTCTCACTGCTCGGCACCACGCCTGAAATGGTCGAGAAGATGCGCGCCGACAGCGGCATCTACATGGTCGGCGACAGCCGCATGAATATCGCAGGTCTGAACACCCAGACGGTGCCGATCCTCGCCCAGGCGATTGTCGACGCTGGCGTCTGATCCCGCCTGTCTGATTCAGGCTGTCAGAACCGATGATCACGCCCCGCTTCGGCGGGGCGTTTTTGCGACGGCTCACCAGACTTTCTCAATTCGTCTGGGCAAAAGCCTTCAAAGACTTTTGGCTGCCGCCCGGGGGGCACCCAAATGAAAACGCGGCCCCCGGAGGCACCGGGAACCGCGTTCAGTTTCAAGCCGGGTTCGGATCAGCTGGGGGAAAATTCGGGATAGGCTTCCATACCCAGTTCCGCCATGTCCAGACCGTTGACTTCGTCCTCTTCGCCAACCCGGATACCGGTCACCGCCCGCAGGATCAGCCAGACCACGGCGGAAGAGATAATGACGAAGAGCGCGACAACCACGATCCCGGTCAGCTGTGTGATCAGGCTGGCTTCGGGGTTGGTCAGCACAACCGCGATGGTGCCCCAGATACCGGCCACCAGGTGAACCGGGATGGCGCCGACCACATCGTCGATTTTCAGCTTGTCCAGCAGTGGCACCACAAAGACCACGATTATGCCGCCAGCAGCCCCGATCAGCGTTGCCATGCCCAGACCGGGCGTCAGCGGTTCTGCGGTGATCGACACCAGACCCGCCAGCGCGCCGTTCAGGATCATGGTAAGATCGGGCTTCTTGAACAGCAGCTGCGTCAGGATCAGCGCGGCCACGGCGCCGCCAGCTGCGGCTGCGTTGGTATTGGCAAAGATCCGGCTCACGTCCGCGACATCCCCGACAGTGCCCATCGCCAGCTGCGAGCCACCGTTAAAGCCGAACCAGCCCAGCCACAGGATGAACGTCCCAATGGTGGCCAGCGCCAGGTTGGATCCGGGCATCGGGACGGTCTTGCCGTTCTTGTACTTGCCAATGCGCGGGCCAAGGATCAGCGCGCCGGTCAGAGCCGCCCAGCCCCCAACGGAATGCACCACGGTGGAGCCTGCAAAGTCGAGGAACCCCATTTCGTCCAGGAAGCCGCCGCCCCATTTCCAGCTGGCCTGCAGCGGGTAGATCACTGCGGTCAGCACGATGGTAAAGGCGAGAAAGGGCCAGAGTTTCACGCGCTCGGCGAGGGTGCCGGAGACAATGGAGGCCGTGGTTGCACAGAACATCAGCTGGAAGAAGAAATCCGATCCGGTGGCGGCATAGGAGTAATCATCCGCCTGCTCGGCGGTGATGCCCACCGCCTCCAGAACGCCCGGACCCCAGACACCGGAGAGGACGCCCTCAATCGACCAGGTGCCCAGCGGATACATCAGGTTATAGCCGATCAGGTAATAGAAGATGGCCGCCAGAGAGAACAGCGCAACGTTTTTTGTCAGCTGCATGGTGACGTTTTTCGACCGCACCAGACCCGCTTCCAGCATGGCAAAACCGGCCGCCATCCAGAACACGAGGAAGCCGCCGACCAGAAACAGCAGCGAGTTGAGGATAAACACCGTGTCAGTGGCCGCCGCTCCGGGCGCCGGGGCCGCAGCGGCGGTCTCTTGGGCGAGGGCGAGGCCGGGCAGGGCCAGCGTCGCCACCGCTGCAAGGGAAAGGGTTGATTTACGCATAACTGATTTCCTTCCTTTGCGCGTTTTCACAGCGCGTCGTGATTGGTTTCGCCGGTGCGCACGCGGATCGCCTGCTCAACGTCGAGAACAAAAATCTTACCGTCACCGATCTTGCCGGTGCGGGCGGTCTGGGTGATGGTGTCGACGACCTGATCGGCCAGCCCGGAGGGCACCACCAGATCCAGCCGCATCTTGGGCACGAAATTCACCTCATATTCCGCCCCACGATAGATCTCCGTATGGCCGGACTGGGCGCCGAACCCCTTGATTTCCGTGACCATCAGCCCGGACACGCCGATGGATGTCAGCGCCTCGCGGACCTCCTCCAGCTTGAACGGCTTGATGGTTGCTATGATCATTTTCATGCCCGACCCCCTGTGATGATGGCGGCGCGTGGTGACAGCGCCTGAACTGTTTGCAGGTGCAGCAAATCCGCAGAGCCGAGTCGGTGGAACGTTCGGGGCCGGGTTTTGAGGGCGGTTGCGGCGGGACGGCTAAAAAATAGGCGATCTTTTGCCAGTCCGCCTAAAAAACACCCGACTTTCAGAGGGGAAATGTCGTGAAACTGCCCCTCAACAAACCGTCGCAGACACGGTATGGTCCGCAAAACGGGCAAACCGGGCAGGATCTGGAAGATGGCACAAGGACCGCGGCGCCGACCTCTGGTCGCAGACAAGCGCTACGCGACAGCGGGGCGCGGCACGCAGGGCAAAGCGCCCGCGCGCAAGGCCAAACCACGGCCGAAATCAACCGCAAGGCCGCGTAAATCGGGCTGGCTTGGCCTGTTCGGCGGCGGTCGCAAAACGGCTGGCACCGGGGGCGGCGGCAGAGGCCCGCGCAAACCGCAGAAACCAAAGACCCTGCTGGGCAAGATCCTCGCGCTGCTGCTGGCACCATTTCGCTGGGCGTTCCGGCTGGCCTGGGGATTTGCCTGGCGGATCGGCATGATCTCGACCGCGCTGGTGGCGCTGGCGGTGGGCTACCACTACATGAAACTGCCCGAGGTTGCTGAACTGTTGGACGGGCGCGCGCGCGGCTCTGTCACGCTCACCGATCGCAACGGCGAGGTCTTTGCCTGGCGGGGGGATCAATTCGGCGGCGTGGTCACCAGCGAAACCGTCTCGCCCTACCTGAAGAACGCCATCGTCGCGACCGAGGATAAACGGTTCTACCGCCACTTCGGTGTATCGCCGCGCGGCGTTGCCAGCGCTGTCCGCATCAACCTGAGCGAAGGGCGCGGCCCGCTGTCCGGCCATGGCGGCTCCACCATCACGCAGCAGACCGCCAAGCTGCTGTGCCTCGGCGTGGTCTATGATCCGACCGAATGGGAGAGCGAGCGCGCCTATGAACGCGACTGCCGCCAGGGGTCGCTGTGGCGCAAGGCCAAGGAAGCCATCTTCGCGATGGCGATGGAGGCCAAATACACCAAGGATGAAATCCTCTCGATCTATATGAACCGCGCCTATCTGGGCGGTGGCGCCTATGGGGCCGAGGCCGCAGCGCAGCGCTATTTCGGCAAATCCGCCAATCAGGTGGATGCCGCAGAGGCGGCGATGCTGGCGGGTCTGCTGACAGCCCCTTCAACGCTGGCACCGACCAATAATCTGCAACGCTCGCAGGATCGCGCCGCCACCGTGCTGCGCCTGATGCAGGAGCAGGGGTATCTGACCACCGCTGAAATGCGCGCGGCGCAGAATACGCCTGCGGTCCTGAGCGAGGCCGCCGCCGCCCGCGCCGGTGGCTATTTCGCCGATTGGGTGATGGACACCATCCCGGATTTCTTTGGCAATGAGACAACCGAGGATGTGGTGATCCGCACCACCATCGACCAGCGCCTGCAACGCGCAGCCGAAGATGCACTGAACCATGTCTTTGACACCAAGGTCCGCGAAGGCTCCAAGGCGCAGGCCGCCATTGTGGTGATGAGCGCGGATGGCGCGGTCCGGGCCATGGTGGGTGGGCGCAAATCCCGTGTCTCCGGTGTGTTCAACCGCGCGACCCAGGCCAAGCGTCAGACCGGCTCGGCCTTCAAACCCTTTGTCTATGCCACGGCGCTTGAACTGGGGTATTCGCCGCTCGACCGGGTGCTGGACGCGCAATATTGCCTTGATGTTCCGGGGTCCGGCCAGTGGTGTCCAAAGAACTATACGCGGAAATTCTATGGCGAGGTCACCCTGGCGCAGGCCCTGCGGGATTCGCTGAACGTCCCGGCTGTGAAAGTGTCCGAGGCGGTGGGTCGCGATCTGGTGCGTCGCGTGGCCGGTGATTTCGGACTGGACAGTGAACTGGCCGCCGGCCCGGCGCTGGCGCTTGGCGCATCGGAAAGCACGCTGCTTGATATGACCGGAGCCTATGCGGGCATTCTCAATGGTGGCTCCTCGGTGACCCCATATGGCGTGACGGAGCTGACGATCATTGGCGACAACACCCCTCTGATGGGCGCCAGCGGCGGTCTGGGCGAGCGGGTGATCCAGACCAAGGCGGCACGGGAACTGATCTGGATGATGGAACAGGTGGTGTCGCAGGGCAGCGGTCGGCGGGCGCAGATCCCCGGCTGGCAGGCGGCCGGCAAGACCGGCACGACACAGGCGGCCCGTGATGCCTGGTTTGTGGGCTTCACTGCCGATTATGTCGCGGGCGTCTGGATGGGTTATGATGACAACACGCCGCTCTCCGGCGTGACCGGTGGCGGTCTGCCCGCCGATATCTGGCGCGAGGTCATGGTGCGGGTGCATGACGGTCTGACACCCAAACCGCTGCCGATGATCGCACCGCAGCCCATCGCACCACCGCCACAACCGCAGCCACAGCGTCGCCAGCGGCCCAACGTCGGGCAGGAACTGGGGCGCGCGGTGGACGGTCTGCTGCGTGACATCTTCGGCAACCGATAGCGCATCACGCCGGACCAAGCCGGGCCAATATGGGTCATATGTCCCGCATGTCTCTGCGCTGTCACCGTGCAGCGTTCCGGCGCGGGCGGTGGCGTTCAGTCACTCCGTTTGGTGACCGCCGGTAGCCCCGTTTGGTGTCGCACCGCGCTGGGGATCATCGCGCGACCTTATGCGCGCTGACCGGGCGCGGCGCACAAACTGCAATCCTGAAATAGAAAAAGGGGCCGTCTGGCCCCTTCTTCGTGATCTGTCTGACGCTGCGGTGGCTGAACTCAGCTCAGCCGCTTCAGCTCGGCGATCAGCTTGTTGATATCACCCTTGTTGCGGTCAAGGATGGCCCCGATCTCGGTGCGTTCGGTCAACAGCAGGTTCACGCCTTCGATGAACATGTTGTAGAATTTGTCGCGACCGGATTTATCGGACACGAGGAAGGTCACCTCAAACGGCGCCTGACCTTTCAGCTTGGCCAGCGATTTGATCTCATAACCCGCCTTGATCTTGCGCGCGGATTGCACCTCGACCGAACCGCCGATGAACTCGCGGAACCGTTTGCCGTATTTGCGGGAGATATAGCCCTGGAACGCATCGGCAAAAGCGTTCATCTGCGCGCCCGAGGCGCGGCGGGCATCCACACCCAGCGCATAGCGCGCCATGATGTTCACATCCGCATAGCGCACGAAAATCTTCTCGAAATCGCGGATCATCGCACCTTCGGACTTGCCGGAGGCGATGACCTTGTTGATGTCGCCAACGACGCTGCCGACAAGGCTGCGCGCGGCGGCTTCACTCAGGGCAAGCACTTTACCGGGCAGGGCGGCCAGCCCGAGAAAGGCAACGCCAGTGGCCAGGAAACTGCGGCGGGTCAGAAAATTACTCGGCATAGATGTCCTCATACGGATCTGAATAGGGATCGCCATAGACCCCTTCGTATTCACTTTGATCGCCGCCCAACTCGAAGCGGCGGTTCTGAAGGTAGATCAGCCGCGCCTGCGCGTAGCTGTCGGCGCTCTCATACAAAATCGAGTCGATGGTGTCGGAATATGTGCCACGATCCCCCAGACGACGCACCACCTCGGCATAGATGCCGATGTTGTCGGCTGGATTATGCCGAGCGTAGCTGATCGGATTGGTGAAGAAATCCACCACGATGCCAGCCCCGTCGCGGGCGGTGGAGGGGCCAAAGAACGGCAGCTCGACATAGGCGCCTTCGCCAACACCCCAGACATGCAGCGTCTCGCCGAAATTGGTGTCCACACGCGGCACGTTGAAGTCAGAGGCCGGATCGCCAAGGCCGCCGATGCCAAAGATCGTATTGATCACAAAGCGCGATACAGCGATGCCCGATTCCTTGAAATTGCCCTGCAACAGCGCATTCACCGCCTGACCCGGCATCGACAGGTTCTCGGCAAAGTTGTTGAAACTGGTCACCATATCCGGCGGCACAATCGCGACATAACCCTTGGCAGCGGGGCGAAAGGCAAAGCGGTCAACACCACGGTTGAAATTGTGAATGGACCGGTTGGTGTTCTCGTAAGGATCGAACACCTCACCCGACGCGCGCGAGACACTATCTTGGGTTGCGCAGCCTGCCAGTGTCGACGTAACAGTTACCAGGGCCATAATCAAAAAAGGTCGCAGCGGGAAGGTCATTCGCTTCGGTGTCCAATCTGTCTGCTGTGGGCGCGTTGGACCCACTTAGGGTGTTTCTCAGCTCTGCCTAGTCAGAGACTGGGCTTGTTTACACAGTTGTGGCAGATTTGGAACATATGTGGTCCGGTTTTCTGCGCGCGTGGCTGATACATAGGGCATATTGACAGGGAATTGCAGACCTCTCATGACGAAAACTACTAATAAATCCGGCTTCGATGAGCTGCGTGCGCATCGTCGCCGCAGTCGTGGTCTCTATTGGTCGGTCGGTATCTTCAGCTTCTTCGTGAATATGCTGATGCTGACGGGACCGCTATACATGATGCAGGTCTATGACCGGGTGCTGGGCAGCCGGTCGGTGGCGACGCTGATCGCGCTGTCACTGCTGGTGGTGTTTCTCTACGGCACAATGGGTATTCTGGATTATGCGCGCGGGCGCATTCTGTCGCGGGCCGGCGCGCGGTTTCAGGCCGGGCTGGACCAGCGCGTGTTTGATGCCATGATCCGCCGTTCCGCGGTGGCTCAGGATCCGGTGGCGCAGACCGGTCTCAGCGATTTGGAATCGGTGCAACGTCTGATCGCCTCGCCGGTGCTCGGTGCCGCATTCGATCTGCCCTGGACGCCGATCTTCCTGTTTGGCATCGCTCTGTTCCACCCCTGGCTCGGGCTGCTGGCGCTTGGTGGTGGTGCGGTTCTCATCGCCATCGCGGTGCTGAACCAGTTCCTGTCGCGCCGCCCGCAGATGCAGGCGGGCATTTCCGGCCACCGGGCCAATCTGATGTCCGAGGAAATCCGCACCGAAGCGGAGATGATCCAGTCTATGGGTATGCGCCGCGCCGCGTTTCAGCGCTGGAAAGCGGGCCGCGATGCCGCACTGGTGGACAGTGTCGCCGCCAGCGACGTCGGCGGCGGCTTCACCACATTGACCAAAACCCTGCGTCTGTTCCTGCAGTCGGCGATGCTGGGTCTGGGCGCCTATCTGGTGCTGCAGAACGAGGTGACCGCCGGCGCGATGATCGCAGGCTCGATCCTGATGGGCCGGGCGCTGGCGCCTATCGAACTGGCGCTTGGTCAATGGGCGATGGTGCAGCGCGCGCTGAAGGGCTGGCGCAATCTCGCCGAGCTGCTGGAGAAAGTCCCGGAAGAGCCGCAGCGCACCGAATTGCCCAAACCCTCCGCCAATCTCGAAGTACAGGCGCTGGCGGTGGTGCCGCCGGGGGACAGCCGTCCGCAGCTGCGCAATGTCAGCTTCCGGGTGCAGCCGGGTCAGGCCATCGGCGTGATCGGCCCCTCAGGCTCCGGCAAATCCACCCTCGCGCGGGCACTGACCGGCGCCTGGCGCCCGGCGGCGGGCACGGTGCGGCTGGATGGCGCCTCGCTGGAGCAATACGCCCCCGAGGTGCTGGGCCAGAACATCGGCTACCTGCCGCAGCGCGTGCAGCTGTTCGAGGGCACCATTGCCCAGAACATCGCCCGGCTGTCGTCCAACCCGGATTCCGAAAAAGTCGTCGCCGCCGCGAAAAAGGCTGCGGCCCATGATATGATCGTGCATCTGCCCGATGGCTATGACACCCGGATCACGGCTGGGGGCGGGCGGCTCTCCGGCGGTCAGATGCAGCGTGTCGCCCTGGCGCGCGCGCTTTATGACGATCCGGTGATCGTCATTCTGGATGAGCCGAATTCGAACCTCGACAACGACGGGTCGGTGGCGCTCAACCGGGCGATCAAACAGCTCAAGGCCGATGGCAGATCGGTGCTGATCATGGCCCATCGCCCGGCGGCCATTCAGGAATGTGACCTTTTGCTGGTCATTGATCAGGGGATCCAGACCGCCTTTGGCCCCAAGGACAAGGTCCTGCGGGAAATGGTTTCGAACCACCAGAGCATTCAACAGGCAGCGCCAGGAGGTGTGCGATGAACCAGACCGATACCGGGGCCATATCCTGGTCCGCCCGCCGTCCGCTGCTGATCGGCCTGTTCGGCGTTGTGATCCTGCTCGGGGGCTTTGGCACCTGGTCGGTTGCCACCTCCATCGCCGGTGCCATCGTGGCCTCGGGCCGGATTGAGGTCGACCGCAACCGGCAGGTTGTGCAGCACCTCGACGGCGGCATCGTGCAGGACATTCTGGTGGAAGAGGGCGACACCGTGGCCGAGGGCGCGGTGCTGCTGCGGCTGGATGCCAAGGAGCTGCACTCGCAATTGGTCATCACCGAAGGTCAGCTGTTTGAACTGATGGCACGCCGCGCGCGCCTTGATGCCGAGCGGGACAGCGCCGAGACGGTTGAGTTCGACGCCGAGCTTTCCGAACTGGCCGAAACCCGGCCAGAGGTGGCCGATCTGATGCAGGGCCAGCTCCGCCTGTTTCAGGCGCGCAAGGATTCGGTGGCGCGCGAAATCGACCAGCTGGAAAAACGACGCTCGCAGATACAGGATCAGATCAAAGGCGTTCTGGCGCAGCAGGCCTCGCGCCGCACCCAGCTCGAGCTGATCGAGGAGGAGCTGGCAAACCAGCAGTCGCTGCTGGATCGCGGGCTGGCGCAGGCCGGCACGGTTCTGAACCTGCGCCGGACCGAGGCCGACCTGCAAGGTTCGCTGGGCGAGCTGATTGCCACCGAGGCCCAGGCCGAGGGGCGCATCACCGAAATCGACATCGAAATCCTCAAACTGGGCACCCAGCAGCGCGAGCAGGCCATCACCCGGCTGCGCGATCTGCGCTATCAGGAGCTGGAATTGGCCGAGACCCGCCGCGCGCTGAAGGAACGTCTGGCGCGGCTCGATATCACTGCACCGGTCTCCGGCATCGTCTATGGTCTGCAGGTCCATACGCCGCGCTCGGTGATCCGGGCGGCGGAGCCGGTGCTTTATCTGGTGCCGCAGGACAGGCCGCTGGTGATTGCCGCGCAGGTGGCCCCCACCGATGTCGATCAGATCTATGTCGGTCAGCCGGTAACCCTGCGCTTCCCGGCTCTGGATCAGCGCCTGACGCCGGAACTTTTCGGCACGGTGAAACAGGTCTCTGCCGATGCGTTTGAGGATCAGGCGAGCAAGCTCTCCTACTACCGCACCGAGATCGAACTGGATCCCGGCCAGCTGGAAACCCTGCCCGAGGGCACGGTGCTGATCCCCGGTATGCCGGTCGAAGGATACATCCGCACCGCCGAGCGCACGCCGCTGGCCTATCTCGTGAAACCCCTTGCCGACTACTTCGTCAAAGCCTTCAGGGAAAGCTGACGGGGCCGAGCAGCGCGAAGCCGCGGACACGTCGCAAAACCGCCCCACCCGGGGCGGTTTTTTGCTTTCCGCCCTGCCGCTTCCCGGTTAGCGTTCCGCAAAACCTGATGCAAAGGACTGCACCCATGGATATCGAAGCCAAACTCAAAGAACTGGGCATTCAGCTGCCGAGCGCACCGGCCCCGGCTGCCAATTACGTCCCCTATGTCGTGGTCGGCGATATGGTCTACATCTCCGGCCAGATCTCGGCCGGCCCCGAAGGGCTGATCACCGGCAAACTGGGCGCCGACATGGATGTGGCCGCAGGTCAGAAAGCCGCCCGCCAATGTGCCATCGCGCTGCTGGCGCAGCTGAAAGCCGCCTGTGACGGCGACCTCAATCGCCTGAAGCGCGTCGTCAAACTCGGCGCCTTTGTGAATTCCACCGACAGTTTCACCGACCAGCCGCAGGTGGTGAACGGCGCTTCCGATCTGATGGTCGAAGTGCTGGGCGATGCCGGCCGTCATGCCCGTGCCGCCGTCAGTTCGCCTTCGCTGCCGCTGGGGGTCGCTGTGGAAATCGACGGCGTGTTCCAGATCTCATGAGAGCTGACCTGCCTGCCGCACTCCTGCGCCAGCCCATAACCCATCGCGCGCTGCATGATGTGCGCGATGGCCGCCCGGAAAACAGCCGCGCCGCCATGCGCGCCGCGATCGAGGCTGGCTATGGTATCGAAATGGATTTGCAGCTGTCCTCGGACGGCTGCGCCATGGTGTTTCACGATTACGCCCTGGACCGGCTGGCCGAAGGCACCGGTCTGGTGGCGGATCACACCCGCGATCAGCTGCGCGCGATCCCGCTCAAGGGCGGCGACGGTGAATGTATCCCCGATCTGGCAGAGATCCTTGATCTGGTGGCAGGCCGCGCGCCGCTGCTGATCGAGCTGAAGGATCAGGACGGCGATATGGGCCCCAACATCGGCGCGCTGGAGGCAGACACCCTGCGCCAGTTGCAGGGCTACAAGGGCGATGTCGCCCTGATGTCCTTCAACCCGCATTCCGTGGCAGAGCTGGCACGGCTGGCGCCCGAGGTGCCGCGCGGACTGACCACCAGCGCCTATGATCCGGTCAGCTGGCGCGAATTGAGCACGCCGACCTGCGACCACCTGCGCGCGATCCCCGATTTCGACCGCGTCGAAGCCAGTTTCATCAGTCACGAAGTGCAGGACCTCGGCCGGGATCGCGTCACGCAGCTGCGTGATCAGGGTGTGCCGATCCTGTGCTGGACGGTGACCTCTGCCGCGATGGAAACCGAGGCACGCAAAATTGCGCATAATGTCACCTTCGAGCGCTATCTTTCTGATATTCCGGGTTGAACCCGTCCGCGACGGACACAGATACTGTCTGTCGCGGAGGCTTTGAATGGAACAGGCGCAGATCGAAATCGAAGTGCTGGCTGCGCTGTCGCAGCTGGAGGCTGCGGAATGGGACGCCTGCGCCTGTCCCGAGGCCGCTGATGGCGGCCCACCGCTCGACCCCTTTACCACCTACCGGTTCCTGTCCGCGCTGGAGGACAGCGGATCGGTGGGGCGGGGCACCGGCTGGCAGCCGCAGTATCTGACCGCGCGGCGCGACGGCCTGCTGATTGCCTGCGCCCCGATGTATGTGAAATCCCACAGCCAGGGCGAATATATCTTCGACCACAACTGGGCCCATGCCTATGAACGCGCAGGCGGGCATTACTATCCCAAACTTCAGATCGCGGCCCCCTTTACCCCCGCGACAGGCCGCCGCTTTCTGGTCAGGCCCGGGTATGAAGGCGTGGGCCAGTCCGCGCTGGTACAGGGCGCCGTGCAGCTTGCCGCCAATAACCGCGTCTCCTCGCTGCATGTCACCTTCTGCACCGAGGATGAGGCCGCCATTGGCGCGGAAATGGGTCTGATGGCGCGGGTCACCCAGCAGTTTCACTGGCTGAACGACGGCTACCGCAGCTTTGACGATTTCCTCGCCGCGCTAGCGTCGCGCAAACGCAAGACCATCCGCAAGGAACGCGCTCAGGCGCAGGGCTTCGGCGGCGAGATCCGCTGTTACCACGGCAGCGATCTGCGCCGCGAACACTGGGATGCCTTCTGGACCTTCTATCAGGACACCGGCGCGCGCAAATGGGGCTCGCCCTATCTCAGCCGGGCGTTCTTCGACATCGCCCATGACACCATGGCCGACGACATGCTGCTGATTCTTGCCGAACGCGACGGGATACCGGTGGCCGGTGCACTGAATTTCCTAGGCCGTGAGACGCTTTACGGTCGCTACTGGGGGTGCACCGAACACCACCCCTGTCTGCACTTCGAACTGTGCTACTATCAGGCTATTGAACACGCGATTGCGCGTGGCCTGACGGCCGTCGAAGCAGGCGCGCAGGGTGAACATAAACTGGCGCGCGGCTATCTGCCCCGGCAGACCCACAGCCTGCATTGGGTGGGCGATCCCGGCTTTGCCGATGCAATTGCCCGCTATCTGGACGCCGAACGCGGCGTCATCGAGGAAGAGATCGAGATCCTGACGGACTACGGTCCGTTCCGCAAACCCCATGTGGAGGAGCAACAATGACCGAGAAACTTTCTGAAGCCACCCGTGGCCCGCTGCTGGACCCGCTGTTCAGCGCCGGATGGGAGGTGGTCGAGGGCCGCGACGCCATCACCAAGACCTATAAATTCGCCAGCTTCGTCGATGCCTTTGGCTGGATGACGCGGGCTGCGATCTGGGCCGAAAAATGGGACCACCACCCGGAATGGAGCAATGTCTACAATACCGTTACAGTGACCCTGACCACCCATGATGTCGGCGGTATCAGCGCGCTGGACGCCAAGCTGGCGCGCAAGATGGAGAGCCTTGTCTGACAGGCGCCGTCTTCATCCGCGGTAGAATGACAAGAGAGGCACGGGTATCCGCGCCTCTCTTGGTGCTTCTGGTGTCCCGATCTTGGTCTGGGGCAGGGGCTCAGCCCATCGCCTCCAGCAGGGCCTCGCCTGCCGACAGCTCACATTTGCCGGGCGAATCCTCGGCATTCATGATCTCGACCTTGCCGTCGCGGGCCAGCATCGCATAGCGCAGAGAGCGCCCGACCAGCCCCGCCGCAGGCGCGTCCAGCCGCATCCCGATCGCATCGGTAAAGCCGCATTCGGCGTCCGACAGCATGGTAATCCCCGCTGCACCGGCACCGGTCGCCTCTGACCAAGCCTGCATCACAAAGGGATCGTTGCCCGCAATGCAGATGATTTCATCCACGCCCTTGGCCGCCAGCGCCTCGGCGTTGCGCACGAAACTGGGCACATGGGCGGAATGGCAGGTCGGCGTAAACGCACCCGGCACCGCAAAGATCGCCACCGTGCGCCCCTTTGTCAGATCGCTGATCGCGACCTGCTCCGGCCCGTCCTTGCCCATCCGCGTCAATGTCGCCTCCGGCAGGCTGTCCCCTTGTGAAATCATGCTGTGTTCCTCTCCGTGCTGATTGTGTTTTATGTTCCCCCACATATAGGGTTCGGCAACAGCCTGACCAGCACGCAAACTGGCAATGGCATTTCCGAAAGACAGCAGAAGGCACAATAGCAAATGACCCATTTTGTCGTGATCGGGGCAGGCCAGGCGGGGGCCTCGCTGGTGGCGCAGCTGCGCAAGCAGGGTTTTGACGGAGAGATTACGCTGATTGGCGGCGAACCCGTTGTGCCCTATCAGCGCCCGCCTCTGTCAAAGGCCTATCTCCTGGGGGAGATGGAGATGGACCGCCTGTTCCTGCGGCCCGAGAGTTTTTATGCCGAGGCCAATATCTCCCTGAAACTTGGCCAGCAGGTGCAGGCCATCGACCCGGCGGCGAAAACCGTGACGCTGGCGGATGAGGTGCTGCACTACGATCAGCTGGCGCTCACCACCGGCTCCACCCCCCGCCGCCTGCCTGCGGCCATCGGCGGCGATCTGGGCGGGGTCTACGTCCTGCGCGATCTGGCGGATGTGGATGCCATGGCCCCGGCGGTCACGGATGGCGCGCGCACACTTATCGTCGGCGGTGGCTACATCGGGCTGGAGGCCGCAGCCGTCTGCGCCAAACGCGGGGTTGCCGTGACGCTGGTCGAGATGGCCGAGCGCATCCTGCAACGGGTCGCAGCTCCCGAAACCTCGGATTATTTCCGCGCGCTTCACACAGGCCACGGTGTTGATCTGCGCGAAGGCGTGGGTCTTGTGCGGCTGGAAGGCGAGGGCCGCGCCGTCAAACGCGCAGTGCTCAGCGATGGCAGCACGGTCGAGGTGGACTTCGTCATTGTCGGCGTCGGCATCACCCCGGCCACCGATCTGGCAGAGGCGGCAGGCCTCGCGCTGGAGAATGGCATCCGGGTGGATGAACAGGGCCGCACCTCGGATCCGTCGATCTGGGCGGCGGGCGATTGTGCGTCCTTCCCCTATCGCGGCAGCCGCATCCGGCTGGAAAGCGTGCCCAACGCCATTGACCAGGCCGAAGTCGCCGCCCGCAATATGCTCGGCGCGAATGAAACCTATGTGGCCAAACCCTGGTTCTGGTCCGATCAATACGACATCAAACTGCAGATCGCGGGCCTCAACACAGGCTACGACAACGTGGTCACCCGCACCGGCAGCGATGGCACCATGTCGTTCTGGTACTATACCGGCGATCAGCTGGTGGCGGTGGACGCAATGAATGATCCGCGCGCCTATATGGTTGCCAAACGTCTGATCGAGGCCGGGCGCACCGCTGACAAATCCGTCGTGGCGGACGCTGACGCGGATCTGAAGCCGCTGCTGCGCACATGAGGATCATCGCCGGCGAGTTTCGTGGCCGCGCGCTCACCAGCCTAGGCAAGGGCGACGCGGGCGCGCATCTGCGCCCCACCACCGACCGTGTGCGCGAAAGCCTGTTCAACGTGCTGGGCCATATCGTCGATTTCGACGGCGCGCGGGTGCTGGATCTTTTTGCAGGCACAGGTGCCCTGGGGCTTGAGGCGCTGTCGCGCGGCGCGGCCGAGGCCGTGTTTGTGGATGATGGCCGGGTGTCGCAGGGGCTGATCACCAAGAACATCGACCTGCTGCGCATCAAGGACCGCGCCCGCCTCATCCGCCGTGATGCCACCCGCCTGCCGGTCAATGACGCTGCGCCTTACGATGTGGTCTTTCTCGATCCGCCTTACGGCAAGTCGCTGGGGCAAAAGGCGCTGGCGGCGGTGACAAAAGGCGGCTGGCTGGCCGAGGAGGCGCTGGTCGTCTGGGAAGAAAGCAGCCCCATGCAGCCCCCCGAAGGATTCACTCTGCACGACAGCCGCAAATACGGGGACACCCATGTCACCCTTCTGTGGCGCGAGAGCTGAGCATCAGCCCAAAAGGACAGCACCATGCCGATTACATATCCCACGCCGAAACTGGTGATTTTTGATTGCGACGGTGTGCTGGTCGATAGTGAAACACTTAGCAATCAGGTGCTGGTCGACAATCTTGGACGGTATGGTCTGCAACTGTCGCTGGCGGAGTGCATGGACCTCTTTGTTGGTGGCACCATGGCGGATGTCCGAACCAAGGCCATCGCGCGCGGTGCGGATCTGCCCGAGAACTGGGTGGCGCAGGTCTATGATGAAACCTACGCAAGGCTGCGGCAGGGTGTGGATCTGGTGCCGGGTATCCCGGATTTGCTGGCGCTGTTACAAGCCCGCGGCATCGCCTTCTGCGTCGCCTCCAACGGCAGCGAGGAAAAGATGCGGATCACCCTTGGTCAGAACGGCCTCTGGGACCTGTTCCATCCCCATGCCATGTTCTCGGCCCAGACGCTGAAGACCGGCAAACCCGATCCCGATCTGTTTCTTGCGGCGGCCTGTCATTTCGACGTGCAGGCGCGCGACTGTCTGGTGATCGAAGACAGCGAAAACGGCGCCCTCGCCGCCGCCCGCGCCGGGATGCGCTGCCTTGGCTTTGACCCCCATGGCAAGGGCACGCGCCTGAAGCGGCATAATGCCGAACATATCACCGCTATGTCAGAGGTTCCGCGCCTGATTGGACATATTCCCTAAAGGCACCCTCAGGTAGAGTGCGACATTTTCACAGCAATCTATACGCTTTGTTCAGCGAAAACCCCACGATCCAACCGCAGGATTTACACCGTTCGATGCAGGCAATATTCGGCCTGTGAAACGGACGATCAATCGTTTCGTTCAGCACTTCATTTCAGATGCTCAAAATTGACGTAGGACACAATATGAAATTCAATCTCCGTATTGGCCTGGCGCTCGCCAGCGCCTTGGCCCTGTCGGCCTGCGTGTCGCCTGATGTTGTCACCAAAACGCAGGTGGGGGATGCCAAGCTGACCTGCACCGAAATCGCGGTGCAGCTGAACCAGCTGGAAGAGATCCGCAAAGAAGCCAAGAAGGGCAAGAGCATGTCCGGCGAGAATATCGCCGCCGCGCTATTGTTCTGGCCGGCTGTTATCGGCAACCATTCCAACGCCAAGCAGGCGCTAGAAGCCGCGAACGAGCGTCACGAGGTTCTGGTAGCCCTGGCAGAGCGCAAACGCTGCAAGCTCTGATACCGGTACGGGGCAACCCGTATCGCAGAACGACAAAGGGGCGCGCCACAAGGCACGCCCCTTCTTTGTTAAATGATACGGTATCAGCCGTAGGTCGGGTGAAACTTCCCGCCGGGCGACAGGGTAAAGATCTCGGCCCCATCAGCGGTAACGCCAACCGAATGCTCGAACTGCGCGGACAGCGATTTATCGCGGGTAACAGCGGTCCATTCATCCGCCAGGATCTTGGTTTCCGGGCGGCCAAGGTTCACCATCGGTTCAATGGTGAAGAACATGCCTTCCTCCAGCACCGGGCCGGTGCCCGGGCGGCCATAGTGCAGCACGTTGGGCGGCGCGTGGAACACCTGACCCAGACCATGGCCGCAGAAATCCCGCACCACGCTCATGCGCTGCGCTTCCACATAGGATTGGATCGCATGGCCAATGTCGCCAAAGGTATTGCCGGGTTTCACCGCCTCGATCCCTTTCATCAGGGAGTCATGGGTCACCTGGATCAGCCGCTCGGTCTTGCGCGACAGCTTGCCTGCCACATACATCCGGCTGGTGTCGCCGAACCAGCCATCGACGATGACGGTGACGTCGATATTCAGGATATCGCCATCCTTCAGCTTCTTGTCGCCGGGAATCCCGTGACAGACCACATGGTTCACGCTGATGCAGCTGGCGTGCTGATAGCCCTTGTAGCCGATGGTGGCTGAGGTCGCGCCTGCGTCCTCCACCATCTGGGTGATCAGCCGGTCCAGCTCGCCGGTGGTCTGACCGGGGACGACATGGGTAGCGATATCGTCAAGGATCCGTGCCGCCAGCGCCCCGGCAGCGTGCATTCCGGCAAAATCGCCGGGCTCATAAATGCGAATGCCGTCTTTGGTGGTGCGGCCGTCTTTCGATCTCATCAGATGAGGCTCCATCGGGTGTCTTTGACATAGCTATCTACGCGCTCCGCGCCAAAAGGGCCAGAGCCGGCACCACCGCCTGCCGGGAACTTTTTACCACCCGGATGCGTTCCCCTCCCTGACGAATTGCAATCGCACCACGGAGGAACCCGCAGCCATGGACAGCATGAACGCCCTGATGCAGACCGAAATCTACAACGGAAAAGCGCTGGCCGATCTGATCACGCTAGAATTTCTGGCTCAGGCCATGGGCAGCGTGCTCGCCGCCATGCTGATCCTGATGGCTGGCTTCATCGTCGCGGGCTGGGTCAAACGACGGATCGTTCAGATCGGCGACAGCCATGCCAGCCTTGATGTGACGCTGTTCCACTTCCTCGGCAATCTGGCACGCTATGTGATCCTTGCCTTTGCGGTGCTCTTTGTTCTCAACACCTTCGGGGTTCAGACCACCTCGATCATCGCGGCCATCGGTGCCGCGGGTCTGGCCATCGGTCTGGCCATGCAGGGCGCGCTGTCCAATGTGGCAGCTGGCATCATGCTGATCCTGTTCCGCCCGTTCAAACTGGGTGATTTCATCGAAGTGGACGGCGAAATGGGCACGGTCAAGGAAATCACCTTGAACAACACGGTGATCGCCGACCTGTCGAACCTCAAGGTGATCATCCCCAACTCCGAAGTCTGGGGCAACACGATCACCAATTACTCCGAATATGACACCCGCCGCGCGGAATGGACCTTCGGCGTCGGCTACGGGGCCAATCTTGCCACCGCCGAGCAGGTCATCCGCGACGCCATCATGTCCGACAGCCGCTCGCACGCAGAGCCGGAACCCTTCATCCAGGTCAATAATCTCAACAGCAGCTCGGTGGATTTCCTGGTCCGTGTCTGGGTCGATGCGGCGGAATATTTCCAGTATCAGGCGGATATGAAACGCCGGGTGAAGGAAGCACTGGACGCGGCCGGAATAGATATTCCTTTCCCGACCCGGACGCTGGTGCAGGCCAGCCCCGACAGCTCGGACAGCTCGGATAGCGCCGAGCAGAGCAAAAGTGGCGCCACCGACACGCAGAGCGAAGCAGCCTGACAGGCGCCCCGCAGCGCTCAGCCCGCGCCTGCGCCAATCGCGCCCGCAATTGCAACACCCTCCGGGGTGATGCGGGTGGCGATCACCAGCCGCTCCACCCCCGCAGCCGCCGCCGCATCCCAGGCGGCGGCATAGGTCGGGTCAATATCGCCGGCGATCTGAAACCGCTCACAATCACTGCGCTGCACCAGATAGAGCAGCACCGCCCGGTGACCGGACCGGCACATGTCGGCCAGGTTGCCCAGATGCTTGGCCCCGCGCGCGGTTACGCTGTCGGGGAACTCCGCCAGACCGGGCTGGCGTGACAGCGTCACGCTTTTGACCTCAACATAGCAATCGGGCAGGCCGGGCTGGCTCAGCAGGAAATCAATGCGGCTCTTCTCGGCATATTTCACCTCGGCCCGGACCGTTTCATAGGCCGACAGCGCTGCGATCTGGCGCGCCTCCAGCGCCGATTTCAGCGCGCGGTTCGGCACCGATGTATCCACACCCACCAGGGTGCCACCGGCAACCTCGACCAGCCGCAAGCCGTATTTCAGCTTCTTCTTCGGATCGTCATTCGGCTCCAGCCAGACCGTGCTGCCCTGTTCCGCCAGCCCCATCATCGAGCCGGGATTGGCACAATGCGCGGTTATTTCGCGCCCATCCGGCAACTGGCAGTCCGCCAGAAACCTCTTGTAGCGTCGGATCAGCGTGGCGGGCAGCAGAGGGGTTTGAAAGCGCATGTGACAGGGCCTATACCTGCGCTATCATTGGTTCAAGAGGAGGAGCGCAGATGGCCACCCCAACCGGCGCCATGCCAACCGCAGCGATGCTTGTCATCGGTGACGAGATTCTGTCCGGGCGCACCCGCGATGCCAATATGTATTACCTCGCCGGCGAGCTGAGCAAACATGGCATCGACCTGCAGGAAGTGCGCGTCGTCAGCGACAATGAGGCCGCGATCATCGCCGCCGTCAGGGCGCTCTCGGATGGTTTTGACCATGTCTTTACCAGCGGCGGTATCGGCCCCACCCATGACGACATCACCGCCGATTGCATCAGCAAGGCCTTTGATGTGCATCTGGACGTGCGCGAGGATGCGCGCGCGCTGTTGCAGGCCCATTACGACAAATCCGGGCAGGAGCTGAACGCGGCCCGCCTGCGCATGGCCCGGATCCCCGATGGTGCGACGCTGATTGAAAACCCGGTCTCCACCGCGCCCGGTTTCACCCTGCGCAACGTGCATGTGATGGCCGGGGTGCCCAGCGTGTTTCAGGCCATGGTCGCCTCGGTCCTGCCGACGCTCACCGGCGGTGCGCCGCTCTTGTCGCAGACCCTGCGAGTGCAGCGGGGCGAGGGCGACATTGCCCCTATCCTGACCGCCATTGCCGAGGCCTATGATGATCTTTCCATCGGCTGTTACCCGTTCCAGCAGAATGGTGCCTTTGGCGCCAATGTGGTGGTGCGCGGTGCCGATGGCGCGAGGGTGGATGCGGCGATTACCGCGCTGGCGCGGGATCTTGATCTTTGACTGCCACGCCGTCGCTGACCGACCCGAAATACTATGACGTCACCGACCACACCTGGCCTGCCGCCGAGGTCCGCCAGCTGGGTCCGGTCACCCTGCGCCGGGGCGATGGCGGCGGCAGCCGGGTCTCCGCAGCAACCGTCATCACAGGCCACGCAAGCGAGGCAGAAATCACCGCCGCCGAACGGGCCATGTCGGAGATGGGGCAGGATCATCTGTTCATGATCCGCGACGGTCAGGACGCCCTTGATGCGCAGCTGGCGGCACGCGGCTACGTGATCAAGGATCCCGTGGTGCTCTGGACCTGTCCTGTCGAACAGCTCTGCCATGTTGAAATCCCGCCCGTGACCGCCTTCTGCGTCTGGGAACCCCTTGCGATCCAGCATGAAATCTGGGCCGCCGGTGGCATCGGTCCCGAGCGCTTTGCGGTCATGCAGCGCACGGCGGGGTCCAAGACCTCGCTGCTGGGCCGCTGCGATGATTCCCCCGCGGGCACCGGCTTTGTGGCGATCCACGACGGCACCGCCATGGTGCACGCGCTGGAAATCCTGCCGCACCAGCGGCGCAAGGGCATGGGCGTCTGGCTGATGCACCGCGCTGCGCAATGGGCCGCCGATCAGGGCGCGCGCGAACTGGCGGTTCTCTGCACCGAAGCCAACGCCGGGGCAAACGGTCTATATGCCTCACTTGGCATGCTGCGCGCCGGGCGTTACCACTATCGCCACAACCCAGAGGGAGTGTAACCGATGACCCGCGACGCTGATGCCCCAACCGCATTAGACCTGCCGATGGTGGACCCGCTGCCGCCAGAGACGCAGAAATATTTCGACATCTGCCAGGACAAACTCGGCATGGTGCCCAACGTGTTGCGGGCCAATGCCTTCGATATCGACAAGCTCAACGCCTTTACCGCGATGTATAACGACCTGATGCTGGCGGACAGCGGCCTGTCAAAGCTGGAGCGCGAGATGATCGCGGTGGTGGTCTCCGCCATCAACAGCTGTTTCTACTGCCTCGCAGCCCATGGCGCGGCGGTGCGTCAGCTGTCGGGCGATCCCAAGCTGGGCGAAATGCTGGTGATGAACTACCGGGTTGCTCCGTTGGAGCCGCGCCAGCGCGCCATGCTGGATTTCGCGGCCAAGGCGACCAAGGCCAGCGCCGAAATCGAAGAGGCCGACCGCCAGACCCTGCGCGACCACGGCTTCAGCGACCGCGATATCTGGGATATCGCCAATGTCACCGGCTTCTTTAACATGTCCAATCGGGTTGCCAGTGCCACCGGCATGGTCCCCAACGACGCCTATCACGCGCAGCACCGGTGATCCGTCGCGCTGTCCTTGCCGCCCGGCGGCTGACGCCTGCGGTGGCGGGGCTGCTCTGTGCGGCCCTGCCGTCCCTTGTGGCAGCCCAGGGTATCGAGCTGCCGCCCGGCGCGCGCCAGCTGGCCGAACGGCCAACCGCCCTTGGCAGCTACGCGGTACCGCTAGGTGCGGCCAGCGACGACGGCGTGCCCGAACGCCAGGTCGAAGGTCAGATTCTGCGCCGCAGCTGGCGGATTTCCGGCGATTCCACGGTTTTGCAGGTGCTGGCGCCATTGCGCGCGCAGCTGGTCGATGCCGGCTATGACCTGCTGTTTCAATGTCCGGCGCGGAGCTGCGGCGGCTTTGATTTCCGCTTTGATATCGAGGTGATCCCGGCGCCGGATATGACGGTGGATGTCAGCAACTTCAGCTTCCTCTCTGCCGAACATCCCGACGGGCGGATCGTCACCCTGCTGGTTTCCCGCTCCGGCAATGCAACCTTTGTGCAGATGATCGAAGTTCGCCCCGCGGAAACCGCCAGCGCGGCACCGCGCGACGACACCGCCGCCATCGCCAGCCAGCCAGAGGAGGCGCCGATCATGGCACCGCCGCTGGTGGGCGCGGCAGAGCTGATCGAGCGCCTGCGCCGCAATGGGCGCGCGGTTCTGGCGGATCTCGAATTTGAAACCGGCGCGGTGGCGCTGGGGGCCAAACCCTATGCCAGTCTGGCGGCGCTGGCAGAGTTCCTCAGCCAGAACCCCGACTATTCCGTGCTCTTGGTGGGCCATACCGATACCGTCGGCAGTCTTAGCCAGAATATCGCGCTCTCCGAACGGCGCGCCGATGCGGTGCGGACCCGTCTGCTGGAGGAGGGCGATCTGGAGCCTGGTCGCGTGTCGGTGGCAGGTGCGGGCTTCATGGCGCCGCTGACCAGCAACCTCAGCCCCGAGGGGCGCGAGGCCAACCGCCGGGTCGAGGTGGTTCTGATCGCCCGCTGACAGGACGCTGACAGGTCGCCCTCAGGAAGCCCACAGGAAGCCCGCAGATCTCCCATGGCCACCGCCCAGAGGCCCGGAACGGGAAAACCCGGCACAATGGCCGGGTCCTCTCCAGTTCCAACGGGGCGCGCGGCTCACCAGGTGATGCCATCCTTATCGGCAAAGGCCTCAGCGAGAAAGTCGATGAACGCCCGCACCTTGGGCTGGGTAAAGCGGCCAGGAGGGTAGACCGCATAGATGCCTTGGGTTTCCATCGGCAGCGAGGGCATGACGTCCTCGACCAGCCCCTCGGCCATGGCATCTGAGTAGAGATAGCTTGGCAGATAGGCGATCCCGAGGCCGGAAATGGCCGCATTCAGCAGCGACTGCCCGTCATTCACCGACAGCCAGCCAGAGGTCCGCACCTGCCGTTTTTCGCCCGACGGCGCGGTGATTTTCCACATGCTGCCGCTGGACTGGTTCGAATAATGCAGCAGCTTGTGCATGTTGAGATCGTCGATCTTCTGTGGACGACCGAATTTCTCCAGATAGGCGGGGGAGGCGATCATCCGCTTGGTGGTTTCGGTCAGCTTGCGCGCACGCAGAGAGCTGTCTTCCAGCTCGCCGATCCGCAGCGCCATATCAAACCCTTCGGAGATCAGCTCCACATAGCGGTTGTTCAGCACCATGTTGACGGTGATATCGGGATAGTCGCGCAGGAAGTCCGACAGCACCGGCGACAGGTGATTGACGCCGAAATCCGTCGCCACTGAAATCCGCAGCAGCCCCGATGGCGCCGATTGCATGGAGGTGACCAGCGCATCCGCCTCACCGGCATCATTCAGGACACGGCGGGCGCGGTCATAGTAGGCCAGCCCAATTTCTGTGGGCGAGACCCGCCGCGTGGTCCGGTTCAGCAGCCGCGCGCCCAGACGGGCCTCAAGGCTTGAGACATGTTTGGACACCGCCGATTTGGAGATCCCCATCTTCTTTGCCGCATCGGTGAATCCGCCCTGGTCCACCACATTGGCAAAGGCCTCCATTTCGGTCAGTCGGTCCATAGCACTCGCGTCCTTGTTTACCCGTGTTGCCTCAAATGTCGCGGGCAAATCGGGCAAGAACGGGGCGAGGATGGGATAATTGCAGGGTTATTCACCCATAGTTTACCAGCTGGAAACACCTGCGGCTCGGCCCGAAGATCGCAATAGCAGTCAAAGCCACTATGTTGAGAAGGGCTTACATCAATGGGAGGACAACTTATGACTGCGATCATCAGATCCACGATGAGAACCGCGCTGGCGGCCCTCATCGCCTGTGCCCTGCCGGTTTCGGCAGCCCTGGCCGGCGGCGAAACCCCGTCGCCGGAGGGGGCGGAGGTCTACTTCGCGATGCCCAGGGATGGCGATACCGTCTCATCCCCGGTCACCGTGGTCTTTGGCCTGCGCGGCATGGGGGTGGCCCCGGCGGGCACCGAAAAGGAAAACACCGGTCACCATCACCTGCTGATCGACCGCCCGCCGCTGGGCGAGGGCGAGGATGGCGCGGATGAGCTGTCCTACGGTCTGCCATCGGATGAAAACCACATCCATTTTGGCGGCGGCCAGACCGAAACCACGCTGGATCTGGCACCGGGCGAACATACGCTGCAACTGGTGATGGGCGATTACGGCCATGTGCCGCATTCCACCCCGGTGGTATCGCAGGTGATCACCATCACGGTCGAATAGGCGAGGCAACGGGCGGCGATACTTCGGCGCAGGGCGAAGCATCGCCGTCGGGCCGGCTGCTAGATCAGGGGCGTATTTCTCAACGAAGGACGCCCCATATGCTCACCTGTGTCATCCGCTACCATATCGACCCCACCAAACGTGAGGATTTCGCCACCTACGCCCGCAACTGGGGGCAGGCGATCCCCCGCTGCGGCGCCGATCTGATCGGCTATTATGCCCCGCATGAAGGCTCATCAACGCTGGCCTATGGCATCTATGATGTGGCAAACCTTGCTGAATACGAAGCCTACCGCGCGCGTCTCGCAGCCGACCCACTGGGCCGCAAAAACTACGCCTTCGCCCAGGAGCGCCGCTTCATCCTGCGCGAGGATCGCACCTGGCTGAAAAAAGTTTCCGACCAAGAAGGATCCACAGGATGATCGCAGTCATATTCGAGGTTGAAATCAAGGATGGCGCCAAGGACCGCTATCTTGAGATCGCAGCCAGTCTGAAGCCGCTTCTGGAACAGATCGAAGGCTTCATCTCCGTCGAACGGTTCCAGAGCCTCACCACGCCGGGCAAACTCCTGTCGCTGTCCTTCTGGGAGAGCGAGGACGCCGTGGCCAACTGGCGCCAGCTCAGCGCCCACCGCGCGGGGCAGAAAGAGGGCAGGGACCATGTGTTCAGGGATTACCGCCTGCGGGTGGCAGGCGTGCTGCGCGACTACGGCATGGAGCGGCGCGACGAAGCCCCCGCCGATGCCCGCGCGGCCCACGACCCTGTTGCCACGTGAAACACGAGGGACGCAGGCTACACCTCTGGGGCTTTGCCGTGATCGGTATGGCCCTCTTCACCTCTCTTGTTGGGGCGGAAGAGGCGCGAATACCCGGCGCGGCGATCCTGTCGCCCCGAGATGGCGATATCGTCGCGTCGCCCATCACAGTTGGTATCCGCGTACCCGCAAAGGGCGCATATCACCTCTATGTCGATGGCGACCCTGTCGGTTCTGATGGGTTGCCCATGGGCGACATCCGCCTGACATTGGATGTGCCAACAGGGGTCCACGAACTCGACGTGCGCCAGATGGGCGCCGCCGTCAGCGGTCAGGCTATCACCGTGCTTGTTGACCGGATCACCTTGCCGGACGACAAGAACTGCCTCGCCTGTGGCGGTTTGCGCCGCCCTTGATCGTTACGTCAAAGACCCCGGTTGCGAACCGGGGCCGTTGTGGAAATAGACACATTAACCGGTCGCAGCTTCAGCGCGGGTGGCGGCCTTCTTCGATCTCTTCCACGATCTTGCCGACAAATGCCTTCAGATCATCGGGGTTGCGGCTGGTCACGATCCCGTTGTCCGCGACGACCTCCGCATCCTGCCAATCGGCCCCCGCGTTGATCATGTCGGTCTTGATCGACTGAAACGAGGTCATGGTGCGGCCCTTGACCAGACCGGCCTCGATCAGCAGCCAGGGCGCATGGCAGATTGCGGCGACAACCTTGCCCTGATCGTAGAAACCGTTGATCAGCTCGATCACATCGTCATTGATGCGCAGCAGATCCGGGTTGATCTGACCGCCGGGCAGGACCAGGGCGTCGTACTCCTCGACACGGACCGCCTCCAGCGCCAGATCCGCCTTGGCCTCACGGCCCCAGTCATCGCCTTCCCAGCCCTTGATCGCCTTGCCATCGAGGCTGGCGACAGAGACCTCAGCGCCCTTGACCCGCAGCTGATCGCGCGGGAATTCCAGTTCGGACTGCTCGAACCCATGGGTGGCAATCATCAGGATCTTGGCGTCGGTGATACGGGGCATGAAACTCTCCTGTCTGTCGTGGCGGTAATCGCGCCACCGGGGCGACGCCGTTCACGGACAAAACGCCACTGGGCGCCGGAGGTTCCACAACCGCAAACGACCCCCGCCACCACAGGCGGCGAGGGTCGCAAGATTTACACAGCGGCGAGACGGTGCCGGATCAGAGGCTGGCCGCCAGCCGTGTGCCCTGATTAATGGCTCGTTTGGCGTCCAGTTCGGCCGCCAGATCGGCGCCGCCGATCACGTGGCAGGATGTGCCCTGTGCCTCCAGCGCATCCGCCAGCGACCGCTCCGACAGCTGGCCAGAGCACAGCACGACGGTATCCGCCGCGATCACGGTTGGATTCTCGCGCGCCTCGCCAAAGCTGACATGCAGCCCGTCGTCGTCGATCTTCTCATAGTTCACGCCGCCGACGAAATTCACATCCTTCATCTTCAGCGTGGCGCGGTGGATCCAGCCGGTGGTCTTGCCCAGCCGCTTGCCGTGGCGCTCCGCCTTGCGCTGCAACAGCGTCACCTCGCGGGCCGGGGCCTCGGGCTGCGGGCCTTCGGGGGCCAGACCGGCGCGATGCTCGGCCGGGTCCGCAACGCCCCATTCCTTCATCCACAGGGGCAGGTTCTCGGTGGCGCTTTCACCTTCGTGCAGCAGGAATTCCGACACATCAAAGCCGATGCCGCCTGCGCCGATCACCGCCACCCGCTTGCCCACCTTGGCCTTGTGGCGCAGCACGTCGATGTAATCGACCACATTGTCACGGTCCTGACCGGGGATCTGCGGATCGCGCGGCACCACACCGGTGGCAATCACCACCTCGTCAAAGCCCTTGAGATCGCCCGCCGACACCTCGCGGTTCAGCTCCAGCGTCACATCGCTCTGGGCCAGCATGGTGCGATACCAATCGACCAGCCCCCAGAATTCTTCCTTGCCCGGCACCTGCTTGGCCATGTTCAGCTGGCCGCCGATCTCGCTTGCGCGATCAAACAGCGTCACCTTGTGGCCACGCTCCGCTGCCGCCAGCGCGGTGGACAGACCCGCAGGACCCGCGCCGACAATGGCGACGGTCTTCACGCTCTCCGCAGGCGTCAGCACCAGTTCGGTCTCGTGGCAGGCGCGCGGATTCACCAGGCAGGAGGTCAGCTTGCCGCTGAACGTATGGTCCAGACAGGCCTGATTGCAGGCGATGCAGGGTGCGATCTGATCGGCCTTGCCCTCCGCCGCCTTGGCGACAAAATCCGCATCCGCCAGCATTGGCCGCGCCATCGACACCATATCGGCGCAGCCCTCGGACAGCACCTGCTCGGCAACCTCCGGCGTGTTGATCCGGTTCGATGTGATCACCGGAATGCCAACCTTGCCCATCAGCTTTTTGGTGACCCAGGCAAAGGCCGCGCGGGGAACAGATGTGGCAATCGTCGGAATACGCGCTTCATGCCAGCCAATACCGGTGTTCAGGATGGTGGCACCGGCCTTCTCGATCTCCTGCGCCAGTTCGACCACCTCGTCATAGGTGGAGCCATTGGGCACAAGATCGATCATCGACAGGCGGTAGATGATGATGAAATTCGTCCCCACCGCCTCACGGGTGCGGCGCACCACCTCGATCGGCAGGCGCATCCGGTTCTCATAGGACCCGCCCCAGCGGTCCTCGCGCTTGTTGGTATGGGTGACGAGGAACTGGTTCAGGAAATAGCCCTCCGACCCCATGATCTCAACGCCATCGTAGCCCGCCTGCTGTGCCAGCACTGCGGCATTCACGATGTCGGAAATCTGCTTCTCGATACCCTCTTCATCCAGCTCCTGCGGCGGGAAGGGCGAGATCGGCGATTTTATCGGGCTTGGCGCCACGCATTTCGGACCATAGGCATAACGCCCGGCATGCAGGATCTGCATCGCGATCTTGCCCCCGGCCTCATGCACGCGGTTTGTGACGATGCTGTGGTTGGCCACATCCTGCTCGCTCGCCATCATCGCCGCCCCTGGCAGAACCGATCCTTCAAGGTTCGGACCAATGCCACCGGTGACCATCAGCGCCACGCCACCGCGCGCCCGGTCGGCATAGAACTCGGCCACCCGGTTCCAGTCCTTGGTTTCCTCAAGCCCGGTGTGCATGGATCCCATCAGCACGCGGTTTTTCAACGTGGTAAAGCCGAGATCCAGCGGCGCCAACATTTTCGGGTACGCAGTCATGACACTCTCCCTGGTAGTTCTCTGATAAGTCTTTGGTCTTCGTTTGCGCGAAAATGGCCCGGCCTGAAAGGGATTGTCACTTTGGACGCGGCGTCAACCTCTTGCACGACGCTGGGGCACAGGTGCACAAGGGGTGCATCCAACCAAGGAGAGACTGGATGACCCCCGAAGATATCGCAACCCTGCCGTACCGGCCCAATGTCGGCGTGATGCTGGTCAATGCAGCGGGTGAGGTCTGGGTCGGCCAGCGCATGGACCGGCACAAGGACGCCTGGCAGATGCCCCAGGGTGGTATCGACGCAGACGAAGATCCCAGGCTGGCGGCGCTGCGCGAACTGGAGGAAGAAACCGGCGTCACCGCCGATCTGGTCGAGATCATCGCCGAAAGCAACGGCTGGCTGCCCTATGATCTGCCCGCCGAGGTGGTGCCGCATTTCTGGGGCGGCAAATATCGCGGGCAGGAACAGAAATGGTATCTGATGCGCTTTCTCGGGCGCGACGATCAGATCAATATCGCCACCGACCACCCGGAATTCTCCGCCTGGTGCTGGCAGCCGGTCGATCAGCTGGTCGGCAAGATCGTGCCATTCAAACGCGAGGTCTACGAACGGGTTATTCAGGAGTTTCAGGACCATCTATGATGGTTCGGACTGCCCCCCGTCTGACAAAGGATGTCCTGATGTCGCCGCTTCGCACGCTTTTTCTGCCCGTTGCCCTCCTGTCTGCGCTGGCCGGTCCCGCATCCGCCCTCAGCTGCCTGCCTTGGGGACCGTCGGACGCCTATCTGGAGGCGGTGAAATCCGACAAAAACTACGTCGTGGTCGAGGGTAAGCTCAGCTTTGATGAAACCGCCCTGCCGAAACCGCCGCAGGACAATCCCAATGATGCGCCGCCGCGCAGCCTGATCCCCGCGCGGATCAACGGTAAGGTGATGACCCCGGACGGCTTTTCAAAAGACGTCGATCTGGACATCACGCTGGAACTCCTCTGCTTTGGGCCGTGGTGTGCTGGCGCTGCGGATGGCGTGGACTATCTGGCCTTTCTGGAGCAGCGCGCAGGCGATTACGTGCTGCGTATGGATCCCTGTGGCGGCTTTGGCTTCGGGGGCACCGATGGTGCCGCCCGAGAGGAGGTGCTGGCCTGCCACGCGGGCACATCCTGCACCCCTTGGTCTGAACGCTAACCCGGACCCGGTTTGGGAGACTAGATGCTAGCCACC
Source organism: Phaeobacter sp. JH20_29 (assembly GCF_048056175.1). NCBI lineage: Bacteria > Pseudomonadati > Pseudomonadota > Alphaproteobacteria > Rhodobacterales > Roseobacteraceae > Phaeobacter > Phaeobacter sp. JH20_29. The sequence goes on along the minus strand of NZ_JAYMWO010000012.1, from coordinate 44,261 downwards.
CGCCGCCTCCGCCAGCGCAAACCGCTTTGCCCCAGCCACAGGCTGAACAGCGCAAGGCCCGCGCCAATCGCCTGTTTCGCCGTCAGCACCTCGCCAAGGAACACCCAGCCGAGCACCACCGCTGATAGCGGGCTGAGCACCCCGAGAAGCGACACCACCGATGGTTCCAGCCGGGCGATGCCGCGAAACCACAACACATAGGTCGCAGCGCCGCCGATCAGGCTCATATAGGCCAAGCCGAGCAGGTTCTCGGCACTCAGCTGCGGCAGCGATGGCAGCGACCACAGGGTGGCCGGGATCAGCAGCAGCCCGCCCGCCGTCAACTGCCAGGCGGTGAAGGTCAGCAGCGACACAGGCGGCTGCCACTTGCGGCTCAGCACCACGCCGGCCGCCATCGCAATGGCCCCGGCGAGCCCTGCCAGAACACCGATCCCGTCCAGCTGCGCACTCGGCGTCAGCACCAGCAGCGCCACGCCCAGAATGCTCAGGGCCGCCGCCAGCACTGCCGCCGTGCGCACCGGCGTCTTCAGCATCAGCGCCGACAGGAACACCACCACCAGCGGCTGCACCGCGCCAAGGGTCGCAGCAACCCCGCCGGGCAGGCGATAGGCGGCCACAAACAGCAGGCTCCAGAAGATCGAGAAGTTCAGCGCCCCCAGCACCAACAACCGCGGCACCCAGCTCAGCGGCGGCAGTTGCCGCACCATCAGCATCAGCAACAGCCCCGCAGGCAGCGCGCGCAGCAGTGCCACCAGTAGCGGCGACTGCCCCGGCAGCAGGGTGGTGGTGACAATATAGCTGCTGCCCCAGATCACGGGGGCCAGCGCGGTAAGGATCAGATCGCGGCTTTGCATGGCAGAGATTCCTTTATTTCTCGACATCAAGATATATCGGTTTTTCTTGACGTCAAGATATCAGGCGATAAAACCTTCCCACATGGACCATGTGGATTTTGTGACCCAGCAATGGGAGCGAGAGCGCCCCGACCTTGATGTATCGGCGATGGCCGTCATCGGGCGGGTCGGACGATTGGCGCAAGCCTATCAGAAAGAAATGCAGAAAACCTGGGCGCGCTATGATCTGAACGCGGCCAAGTTCGATGTGCTGGCCACCCTGCGCCGGGCAGGCGCGCCTTATCGGCTGTCACCGGGCGATCTGTTGCAGGCCACCATGGTCGCCTCCGGCACCATGACCAACCGCATCGACCGGCTGGTGGACGCCGGTCTGGTGGCGCGCAGCGTCAACCCCGAGGACAGCCGCGGCTTCCTGATTGAGCTGACGCCAGAGGGGCTGAAGCTGATCAACGAGGTGGTCGAGGCCCATGTCGCCACTCAGGCCCGCCTGCTCGGCGATCTGTCGGACACCGAACAGCGCAGCCTGACACAGCTTCTGTCCAAGGCGCTGAACGCGGCAGAAACCGCCTGAAGCCCCCCACGACCGTCAGGGCCGGTCACCGATGAAAAAAGCCGCCCCCGATTGCTCGGGGACGGCTGTGCAATAGTGGCCGCGGGCACGCCCCGGCTCAGATCAGCCCTTCGCGGCGCAGCACCTGATTCATCACCGCCTTGGGGCGGGGGCCGATATGGCTGATCACCTCGGCGGCGCAGACATTGCCGATCCTGGCGCAGGTCTCGATATCCAGCCCCTTGGCCATGCCGAACAGGAACCCGGCAGCAAATTGATCGCCGGCCCCGGTGGCATCCACCGGCACCACCCGCTCAACCGGCACTGTCACGCGGGTGTCGCCCTCAACCACGGTGACGCCATCGCCGGAGCGGGTGCAGACCACCAGCGGGCAGATGGCGGCTGTCTTGGCCAGCGCCTCTTCCAGATCGTCGGTTTCAAACAGCGATTTGATCTCGGCCTCATTGCCGATCACGAAATCGAGGTCGTGTTCGATCAGCGACAGGAAGTCGGCCCGGTGGCGTTCCACACAGAAGGGATCGGAAATCGCGATGCCGCATTTGCCGCCGCCGTTGCGGCAGTCCCGCGCCGCTTCCATAAAGGCGCTCTTGCCCTTGTCTTTGTCGAACAGATAGCCCTCAAGGAACATCAGCTGCGCCTTGCCGGCCACCGTGTCCGGCACATCCGACGAGGACAGCTCGGAGGAGATGCCCAGATAGGTGTTCATCGACCGCTCGCCATCGCCGGAGACAAAGATCATCGACCGCGAGGTCGGCAGCTCGCCGCCCGCAACCGGCGGGTTCACAAAATCCACGCCGTCATCCGCCATCGCCTTGGCGTAGAACCGCCCCAGCGCATCGTCATGCACCCGCCCGATAAAGGCCGCATCCAGCCCCAGTGCACCCGCGCCCGCAATGGTATTCGCCACCGAACCGCCGGGCGTCTGCACCCGTTCCTGCATCGCCGCATAGAGCACCTCGCCGCGATCACGTTCGATCAGCTGCATAATGCCTTTCTCGATGCCCATATGCTCCAGAAAGCTGTCGTCACATTGGCTGATCACGTCCACAACGGCATTGCCGATCCCGACGAGCTGGTAGGTTTTCATAGAGTCTTGTCCTCAAACTGGCAGAGATCGCGGATGATGCAGGTGGGGCACATCGGCTTGCGAGCCTTGCAATGGTATCGTCCGTGCAGGATCAGCCAATGATGGGCATGAAGCTGGAAATCCGCCGGAATATTGTCTTCGATGGCACGTTCGACCGCATCGACATCCTTGCCCGGCGCAATGCCCGCCCGGTTGCCAACGCGAAAGATATGGGTGTCCACCGCCTGTGCGGGCTGGCGCCACCACATGTTCAGCACCACATTTGCGGTCTTGCGCCCGACACCGGGCAGGGATTGCAGCGCCGCGCGGGAATTGGGCACGATGCCGTCATACTCCTCGACCAGAATCCGCGACATCTTGATCACGTTCTTGGCCTTCTGGCGATATAATCCGATGGTCTTGATATGCTCGATCAGACCTTCTTCGCCCAGATCCAGCATCTTCTGCGGGGTGTCGGCAATCTTGAACAGCTCGCGTGTTGCCCGGTTCACGCCCGCATCGGTGGCCTGCGCCGACAGCGCCACCGCTACCACAAGCGTATAGACGTTGACGTGATCCAGTTCGCCCTTCGGCTCTGGATCCGCTGCCTGAAACCGCGTGAAGATCTCACGCAGCGTGTGATAATCGAGTTGCTTTGCCATCGCGGCCCTTAATGCCGCGCAGGAACAGTCGGCGCAAACAGAAAAGCGGGTCAGGGTGAGCGAAGCGTTACACTGCGGCTTGCCGGTCTCGCGCAGGCCCATCGCGCAAGATCCGGGTCGCACTGCCCGGCCAGCGCCATATACTGGAGCACAGGACCACAGGCGGGAGTGCGACCCATGACATTGCAGACGCGCGAGGAGAGCTATCATTACGGCGTCATGCGCCGGGCGATTGCGCTGATTGACGATGGCGGCGAGGATCTGACGCTGGCCGAACTCTCTGCCGCGATGGGGATGAGCCCCTCGCATTTCCAGCGGCTGTTCTCGGCCTGGGTCGGCGTCTCCCCCAAACGCTACCAGCAATATCTGCGGCTGGGCCATGCCAAGAGCCTGCTGGAGGATCGCTTCACCACGCTGGAGGCCGCCCATGCCGTGGGTCTTTCGGGCAGTGGCCGGCTGCACGATCTGTTCCTGCGCTGGGAGGCGATGAGCCCCGGCGAATACGCCCGCAAGGGGGCCGGTCTGACAATCCACTGGGGCTGGTTTGACAGCCCCTTCGGTCTGGCGCTGGTGATGGGCACGCAGAAAGGCATCTGCGGGCTGGCCTTCGCGGCGGAAACCGGGCCGGAGGCGGCGATGGCGGATATGCGGTCACGCTGGCCTCAGGCCGCGTTTGCCGAAACCCCGGAGCTGTTGCGGCCGCAGGCGGAGGCGATCTTTGCACAGCGCGGCGAGGCTGCCCTGCATATGATCGGCGCCCCCTTGCAGATCAAGGTCTGGGAGGCGCTGCTGCGCATCCCGTCCGGGCAGGTCACCACCTATTCCGAGATCGCCCAATCCATCGGCGCGCCGCGTGCGGTGCGCGCCGTCGGCACGGCGGTGGGGCGCAACCCGGTCAGCTGGCTGATCCCCTGCCACCGCGCCCTGCGCAAATCCGGCGCTCTTGGCGGCTACCACTGGGGGCTGCCGGTCAAACGCGCGATGCTGGCCTATGAGGCGGCGCGGGAGGAGGGGCAGCAGGACGGCGCGGCCTGATCCGCGCGCACCCTGTCCTGACCCGCGCGCCGCGCAAACAGCCGCCGCAGCAGGGCGGGGCGCTTGCCACCCGGCGCGATCTCGGCCTCGGCCCGCGCTGCGGCCATTGCGGCGGCCTTTGCCGCGCCCCGGATCTGAGCGGCCTCCCGCTCCACTTCGTAGGATTTGGAAAACTGGCGCTGGGCCTCCCATTTGTCTTTGCCCAGCGTGATCAGAACAATCCAGTCATAGGTCAGCATGGTGTTTCTCCTTCTGTCTGAAGTCAGAACACCACAACGCTGCTGACACGCTTTGTCAGCGGCCTGTGCTATGATGTCAGCAGCCTGTCAGTGGAGAGAGACCATGGAACGCACCGGCCGCCTGTTCGAAGTCATCCAAATCCTGCGCGCCGCCTCCGCCCCGATCCGGGCGGAGGATCTGGCGGAAAAGCTGGAGGTCTCAAAACGCACCGTCTACCGCGATATCGCCGCGCTTCAGGGGATGCGCACCCCGATCGAGGGGGAGGCGGGTATCGGCTATGTGCTGCGCAAGGGCTATGATCTGCCGCCGCTCAACTTCGACGAAGAAGAGCTGGAGGCGCTTTATGTCGGCCTGTCCCTGTTGATGCGAACCGGCGACGGCGCCTTGCAGGAGGCGGCCAAAAGGGTCTGTCGCAAAGTCATGGAATGCCGCTCGCCCGGAGATCGGTTGCAGGTGGCCCCCTGGGGCGGCGCGCCGCTGGATGATCCCGAGCGGGGCTGCGTGTCAAAGGGGCTGCTGCGACAGGCGGTCCGGGAAAGCCGCAAACTGCGGCTCACCTATCTCTGTCCCGACAGCGGCGAAACCCTGCGGGTCCTGCGCCCGCTGGCGCTGATCTACAACGTCGAAACCACGCTGCTGGCGGCCTGGTGCGAACTGCGCGGCGGCTTTCGCCATTTTCGCGCCGACCGGATGCTCTGCGCCGATCTGCTGGCGGACAGCTTTGCGGCAGAGGCCGATCTGCTGCGCAAACTCTGGATGGAGCAGGGCGGCGGACTTGAGGAGGATGCGGCCCGGATCACCTCAGCCTAAAGCAGAGCTTGGGCAGGTTTTCGCCGAGCCAAAAAGACGTTACCTTGTGATGACGGCACCGCAACACGATATTCTCCGCAGCACGGGCCCCGCCCGGATTGAGCAAGCAAAAGGCAGATTTTTGATGATGCAGATGAAACTTACCACCGCAGCCATCCTGGCCGCAGGCCTGGGCCTGACCGCCTGTACCGATCCCGCAACCGTCGGCACCCCCGGCAGCAAGACCCAGAGCGGCGCTCTGATCGGGGGCCTGATCGGCGCGGGCGTTGGCGCTGCTGCCAATGATTCCGACCGGGGTCTGGGTGCTGTCACCGGCGCGCTGGTCGGTGCCGCCGCAGGCAGCGTCATCGGCAACCAGCTGGACGCGCAGGAGCGCGAGCTGCGCCAGTCGATCTCCAATGATGGCATCTCCATCGTCAACACCGGCGACCGTCTGATCGTGTCGCTGCCCAATGACCTCACCTTTGCCACCGACAGCGCGGCGATCTCGCCCGCGGTGCGCTCTGACCTGAACAAGGTAGCCGCCAGCCTGGTGCGCTACCCCAACAGTCAGGTTCAGGTGATCGGCCATACCGACAGCGATGGCGATGCCGCCTATAACCAGGGCCTGTCGGAGCGTCGCGCCAATGCGGTCGCCGATCAGATCCAGGCCGGTGGTGTGCCCTACAACCGCGTGCAGATCATTGGCCGCGGCGAAAGCCAGCCGGTGGCGTCGAACCTCACACCCGATGGCAAGGCGCGCAACCGCCGCGTGGAAATCGTCGTGATCCCGCAGGGCGCCTGAGCCTCCTGACGCAGCCATATCCGGGGTGTTGCCCCGTCCGAGCAGAAAGACCGCGCCGCAGGGTGCGGTCTTTTTTCTGCGCAGTTATGTAACTATTCCAGACTGCGTGGCGTTGTGTGGATGACTGCACATCGGCTGCGCAGGCGTCGGGGTTTTCTTACCGGCCTGCCGGCATAGGTTTGTCCGAGACAGAAATTCAAAACCGAAAGAGGCATCACACCATGTCCGATCCCAAAATCCTGACCATCTCCGGTTCGCTGCGTGCGGGCGCCACCAACCGTAAACTGCTGGCCGAGGCCCTGCGCCTGTTTGGTCCCGCCGAGGTGAGCGAGGCCGATCTCAATCTGCCGCTTTATGACGGTGACGACGAACAGGCCAATGGCATTCCCGCAGCGGTTCAGCGGCTTGCGGATCAGATCGAGGCGGCGGATGCGGTGATCATCTCCACCCCGGAATATAACGGCGCGCCCTCTGGCGTGTTGAAGAACGCTCTCGACTGGGTCAGCCGCACCAGCAACAAACCGTTTCAGGACAAACCGGTGGCCGTCATGTCCGCCGCTGCGGGCCGCGCCGGTGGGGAGAAGTCGCAGATGCTGCTGCGCACATTCCTGGTGCCGTTTCAGCCCCGCGTGCTGACCGCACCGCAGGTGCATGTGGCGGCATCGCAGTCCGAATTCGACGAAGGCGGCCGCCTGAAAGGCGAGATGTATGTCAAAACGCTGGAAACGCTGATGACGGCGCTGCGGGCCGAAATCGCGCGCTGAGCTGGCCCAGACCAGAGATCAACCAGCCCCGCAGCGCAACCGCCGCTTCGGGGCTGTCTTTGTGTCGGCGTCTGCCGCGTTGATCACCCGTCGCGGCCCGGCTCGTCGGGAGAGTTGGAAAACAGCGCGATCTTATTGCCGTCAGGGTCGCGCAGATAGCCGACATAAAACCCGGCGCTATAGGCCGCGCGAAACCCCGGCTGGCCGTCATCAGATCCGCCCGCCGCAACCGCCGCCGCGTGCAGGTCGCGCACCTGCTGCTGATCGCGGGCCTGAAACGCCACCATCACGCCATTCCCAGCCGAGGCGGCAGCGCCATCAAACGGCGGCTTCACATAGAAATCGGGCAGGGTCGGCAGCTCTCCCTCCGGCACTGGCAGGGCAAAGCTCAGCCCTTCCGGCCCCTCGCTGAGACCATAGCCAAGCACCGGCAGAAACGCGGTGTAAAAGGCCTTCGCCTTTGCCATGTCATTGGCACCGATGGTGATATAGGCGATCATTGCTCTGCCCCTTCGCCTGACATTCAGAAGTTATCTTCGACCCGGAACCCGTCCGGGATATCGTCGTTTCCGTCCAGAACCAGATCTGCCATTGTCCCGGCCACCTTTGGCGCCATGCCAAAGCCGATCTTGAAGCCGCCATTGGCAATGAAATGACCATTCCTGCCGGGCCAGCCGCCCAGCATCGGCGCGCGTGAGCGGGCGCGGGGCCGCACCCCGGCCCAGCGTTCGATCACCTCGGCACCATGCAGCACCGGCAAGGCGGCGCAGGCGCGCGCGATCAGATCGTCAAGCTGGCTGTCGGTGCTGGTCGGGTCGTCAAACGTGCGTTCACTGGTGGAGCCAATCGCGAGGGTGCCATCGGCATGGGGAATGATGTGCAGCCCGTCGGCATAAAGCTGCGGCACATCCCCCTCGGCAAAGCGCAGCAGCGCCGCCTGACCCTTGACCCCATTGCCCAGCGTCTTGCCCTCGGCCGGGCCGCCGGGGCCTGCCAGCCTGTCGTTCAGCTCCAGCAGTCCTGCATAGCCCTTGGCATGGATCACCTGCCCCTGATCGGCGCCCTCTGCCTGCACCTCGATCCCCATGACGGACAACCCTGCCACCAGCGCGGCACAGGCGCGGCGCGGGTGCATCCGGGCGCTCAGCGTATCGTGGATGACATATCCGCTGGCGCTGGGCGGCACCCAAGGCCCTGCGTCGGCGGCGGCGATGACGGACCAGTCCGCCAGTCCCCGCCACAGCGTCCGGGCGCTTTCTGCGCGGTCATGGGCCAGATCCAATGTCCGCTGATCATTGATCGGTTGCAGCCGCCCGGTGCGCCCATAGCCGGGAGACACCCCGCCGGTTGCCTCAACCTCGGCCCAGAAGGCGTCGGCCATCAGCAGGCTTTCCAGCTGATATTGTTTCTTTGGGTTCCAGTTCTCCGGCACATGCGGCGCCAGCGCGCCGACCAGACCGCCGCTGGAGCCTGACCCGGCGCCAAAGGGATCAATGATCTGGACCTTGGCGCCGCGCCGTGCGCAGGCCCAGGCAATCGACAGGCCAAAGATCCCGGCCCCGCGTATGGTGATATCCGCCATTGCCATTCCTGCACCCTTTCGCCAGTGTCGCGTCGTTCACCACATCACTTAGGGGATTATCGCATGGCAGACCAGCAGGCCCGGCTCAGCTGGCGGGATGGCAGCATTCCGGTGTCGGATCAGTTCGACGATCCCTATTTCTCCATCCATGATGGGCTGGCCGAGACGGAGCATGTGTTTCTGGGCGGCAATGGTCTTTCTGATCGCTTTGCCGCTGCGGCGGAGGCGGGTGCGGATTTCCATATTGCCGAACTTGGCTTTGGCACTGGGTTGAACCTGCTGGCTGCCTGGCGGGCCTGGGAGACGGCGCAGGCTGAACATGACGCCGCAGCGGTGCTGCATTTCACCAGTTTCGAGGCCTTTCCGATGGTCAGGGACGATATGGCCCGTGCGCTTCAGGCCTTTCCCGAGGTGGCGCCCTGGGCCGAACGGTTTCTGGCGGTCTGGGGCGGGGCGGGCCTCTGCGATCTCGGCAACCTGCGTGTCACTGTCCTCACCGGCGACGCCCGCGTGTCGCTGCCGGAGTGGACAGGCAAGGCGGATGCCTGGTTCTTGGACGGGTTCTCCCCGGCAAAGAACCCGGAGCTGTGGCAGGACGACCTGCTGGAAGAGGTTGCCCGTCACACGGCGGCAGGCGGCACGGCGGCGACCTACACGGCGGCGGGATTCGTCCGTCGCGGGCTGGAGGCTGCCGGATTTGACGTAACACGCACGCCCGGTTTCGGGCGCAAGCGGCATATGACAAAGGCAATATTGCGATGACCATGCGCCCCGACGCCAAGATGCTGGAGCCTCATCCGCCCCGGATCATCCAGCAGAACAACGTCACCGCCGGCGTGCTTCTGATGATTGCGGCAACCATTGTGTTTGCCTTGCAGGATGGCATCTCGCGGCATCTGGCGGGGCAGTACAACACCTTCATGGTGATCATGGTGCGTTACTGGTTCTTTGCGCTGTTTGTGATTGCACTTGCGGCGCGCGCACCGGGAGGTATTCGCGCCACGGCGCGCACCGATCAGCTGGGGTTGCAGGTTTTTCGCGGCGTGCTGCTGGTGGCGGAAATCTGCGTGGCTGTCTATGCCTTCACCGTGCTTGGGCTGGTCGAAAGCGTGGCGGTGTTTATCTGCTATCCGCTGCTGGTGGCAGCCCTGAGCGGGCCGGTGCTGGGCGAGAAGGTCGGCTGGCGGCGCTGGGCGGCGATCTCGGTGGGGCTGATTGGCGTGCTGATCATCTTGCAACCGGGCGTCGGTGTCTTTGATCCGCTGGCGATCATCCCGTTTGTTTCGGCGCTGATGTTTGCGCTTTATGGTCTGATCACCCGCTATGCGGCGCGGCGCGACAGCACGGCGACCAGTTTCTTCTGGACCGGGGTTGCGGGCATGGTGGCGATGACCCTTGTCGGCATCTGGTACTGGGAGTCGATGAGCCAGGGCGACTGGATGTGGATGGCCGTCCTGTGCCTCACGGGTGTGACCGGGCATTGGCTGCTGATCAAATGCTATGAGATGGCCGAGGCCAGCGCGGTGCAGCCCTTTGCCTATTTCCACCTGATCTGGGCCGCGGCACTTGGGGTGGTTGTCTTTGGCGAGGTGATCCGCACCAATGTCGCCATCGGTGCGTCCATTATCGTGGCGGCCGGCCTGTTCACCCTATGGCGCGAACGCGTCAAGAGTTGATCCGGCCAGTTCCTTGGAAAACGGCACCGGCAGCGGCGGTTTGCCAAGGCGCGCGCGATAGACCGGCAGGCTCTCGGTGACGCGCATCACGTAGTTGCGGGTCTCGTTGAAGGGGATGTGTTCGATCCAGTCGACAATCCCCGGCGTGCCATCGCGCGGATCGCCGTAGCGTTCCATCCAGGCCTTTGGGCGATGGGGGCCGGCGTTGTAGCCTGCGGCCATCATCACCACATTGCCGTTAAAATCACCCGCCAGATCGGCCAGGTAATTGCTCCCCAGAAGCGCGTTATAGGACCAGTCGGAGATCAGCCGCCCGGTGGTGTGATCGGCCAGAAGACCCATGTTCGAGGCCACCAGCTTGGCGGTGGCGGGCATCACCTGCATCAATCCGCGCGCGCCGGCATGGCTGATCACGATGGGGTCGAATTCGCTCTCGCGGCGGGCAATGGCAAGGGTCATCTCCCGCGCCATTGGCAGATCTTTCTCGGCCACGGGATGCAGCGGAAAATAGGCCGCTTCCAGCTCTTCGCCGGTCTGCGCGGCGCGTTTGGCGATCATCACTGCCAGATGCGGTTCGTTCATGGCCACCGCCATCTCGCCCAGCTGCCGCGCCTCGACCGGGCCCAGCCCCTCAACCAGATGGGTGAGGAAGCGTTCCGCCAGGGCCAGATCGCCAGCCTGCAACAGCAGCAGGCCGGCCTCTGCGACGGTGGAGTTCAAAAAGCTGGCCGCGCGCCAGTCGGGCAGCTGCGGCGGGGTGATCAGATCGGGATCAAAAGGGCGGCCCAGAACCTCTGCCGCCAGCAACCCGTAGAAAGACGTCTGATAATCTGCCGCCTTGGCATAGGCGGCATGGGCTTTTTCGATATCGCCGTGGGCACCATAGGCCTGACCCAGCCAATAGCCGCCGCGTCCGATTGAGATCGGGCTTTCGACCGAGGCGAGGAAGCGTTCGAAGTGATAGGCGGCCAGCTCGGGGTCGTTGAGCTTGCGCAGGGCGATATAGCCGGCCAGCCATTCGCAGTCGGAATAGCCATAGCCTGCATCCGCCGTGGCAAAGTGATGGGCGGCCAGCTGATAGGCGCGTTCGTGGTTGCCGTCGCGCATGTCCTGCCGCGCCAGATCCCGGCGGCGGCGCAGCCATTTTTCGGGCTGCCCCAGTTTCTTGGCCGAGGTGCTGCGGTCCATCATCAGGCTGATGGCATCCTCCTGCCGCCGCTTGCGGTCGCGCCAGGCAAAGCGGTCATAGGCGAGACCCGCGTCATCCTTCAGCGCGTCGGGGACGGCGGCGATTTTGCCGTCAACGCCCGGCTCGGCGTCTTGCAGGGCGAGGCGCGCCTCCGCCAGCCTGCGCTGATCGGCGCTGACCAGGGACAGCATCTGCCGCGCGCTGACCTTGTGATTGTCCCACAACATCTGGTCGAGCCGGGCCGCGTGATGCGCTGAGAGCAGCTTGGCGTGGTCTTTCAGATAGTTGTCCTGGATCACCGACCCCATCGGCATTGTACGCCAGGCCAGCACCAGCTCGGCCTCGCCTTCGCCCTTTTGCCCGGCCCCGATCAGCGCACGCCCATAGCTCAGCGCGCCCTCCGCGGTCTGCGGGCGATGGTCGCGGTAAAAGGCCAGAATGGTGTCGCGGCTGGCTTCGGCGATCTGCGGCTCGTGCTTGCGCCGCAGAAGGTCCAGCCCCGGCCAGTCGGCACGCCGCGCCAGAAAGGCCACAACATCAGAGATCGACCCCATGCCCTCCCGCAGGCGGTGCCATTCTATGACGTCGCGGGCCACGGTGGTTTCGCGCCCGGCACTGCGCCCCGCCTCGCTCCATTTTTCCGAGCGCATCAGCTCCAGCGCGCGACCAAGGTCGACCGCCATGGCAGGTTGGCCGCTCAGGCTGGCGGAAATGAGGGCAATGAAGGCCAGAATGCGTGTCATCTCTTGCATTTTCCAACGTTCCGGGGATAGAGCCAATGACGATAATCCGTGACCTGCCGGTATCAACTCAAATCCCCGGCATGTCCATCACCCAAGGCGGCGCAATCGCGCCTGCACGAACAGCAAAGGGAGCGTGCCCATGTTCAAAGGCTCTATGCCAGCCCTCGTCACCCCGTTTTCCAACGGCGAGCTGGATCTGGATACGCTCAAACGCTTGGTCGAATGGCACATTGACCAGGGTTCCACGGCGCTGGTCCCGGTCGGGACCACCGGTGAAAGCCCGACGCTGACCCATGAAGAGCATGAAACCGTGATTGCCGAGGTGGTGAAAACCGCCGCTGGCCGGGTGCCGGTGATTGCCGGTGCGGGCTCCAACAACACGGTTGAGGGCAAGCGGTTTGTGCAATTCGCCGCCGAGGTCGGTGCCGATGCCGCGCTGGTGGTGACGCCCTATTATAACAAGCCGACGCAACGCGGGTTGATTGCGCATTTCACCGAGCTGCATGACTGCGCCGATATTCCGATCGTGATCTACAATATCCCCGGTCGCTCGGTTGTCGATATGACCCCCGCCACCATGGGGGAACTGGCCAAGCTGGAGCGCATCATCGGCGTGAAGGATGCAACCGGCGATATCGCCCGTGTGTCGCAGCAGCGCGCCTCCTGTGGTGCGGATTTTGTGCAGCTGTCCGGCGAGGATGCCTCGGCGCTGGGGTTCAATGCCCATGGCGGCGTCGGCTGCATCTCGGTGACGGCCAATGTGGCGCCGAAGCTCTGCGCGGAATTCCAGGCGGCGACGCTGGCGGGTGATTACGCATTGGCGCTGGAGTATCAGGACAAACTGATGCCGCTGCATGAGGCGATTTTCATTGAGCCGGGTTTGGTCGGGGCGAAATACGGCCTGTCGAAACTGGGTCTGTGCAGCGAGGAGATCCGCCTGCCGCTGACCGGTCTGACCGACAGCACCAAGGCCGCGATTGATGCCGCGATGGTACACGCGGGCCTGCTGTAAGCGCAGAACACCGACCATAGACATGGTTTTTCGGACCGGGACGCTGCTGCGTTCCGGTCTGTTTCGTTTGGGCTGTCTTCTGTCTCTAACTGGCGGTTCAGGGTCACATCCCCAGCGCCAGATCCGTCGAGAATAAAAAGGCGGCGCCGCCCCGAGGAAGGATCCCGGGAAAGGCTGGAAGCTGCGGGGCGCGTCACTGCCCCGGTGCCAAACTGTTTTGCACGAACCCTGGCGGCATCACTGCCAACAGGGTCGGTTTCCATGGTGTCCGGGGTCGTAAATCCCGGAGCAGATCGCGATCCCCAGCAGCTTAGCCAATCGGCGTGCAGGCCCGGTAAACGCTGCGCGCGCCGCCGCGCAACGGGGGGCTGCCCATCACGGCAGAGCCGCCGCCAGATGCCGGGTCTTGTCCGGGTTGCGGGTGACATAGATGCGGGCAATCCGGCCGTCGCGGATATCCAGAGAGGTGGCTTGCAGGATGCCGTCCTCGGCCCGGGTCAGCATCGCAGGCAACCCGTTCAGCTGGCACAACCGCGATTGTTCGGGGGCTGTCTGATTGCTCTTGCGGGCAAGCCCCGCCAGCAGCCGCAGCACCTTGTCGCGCCCGTAGATCGGGTTGAGCGCCGCAGTCGCCTTGCCACCGCCATCAGAAATCAGCTGCACATCTTCGGTCAGCAGCCGGGTCAGGGCGGCGGTGTCACCGGTCTTGGAGGCGCGAAAGAACGCCTCGGTCAGCGCGCGCCCCTCATCCGGGTTGCCGGGGCGCTGGGGGCGCAGCGCCTGCACCTTGCGGCGGGCGCGGGTGGCGAGCTGGCGGCAGGCCTCGGGCGAGCGGTTCAGGGCGGCGGCCACATCCCCGTAAGAGCTGTCGAAGATATCATGCAGCAAAAAGGCCGCGCGTTCGAGCGGCGACAGCGCGTCCAGCGCCAGGAGCAGCGCAACCGAGACGTCATGGTCCAGCTGCTCTGTGGCGTCATCGGTGAGCACCGGTTCCGGCAGCCATTCACCGGGGTAGGTCTCGCGCCGTTTGCGGGCCGATTTCAGCTGATCAAGGCACAGCCGCGTGGTGATCCGCATCAGATAGCCGGTGGTATCCAGAATCTCGCCCTGGGGTGCGGATTGCCAGCGCAGATAGGCATCCTGCAAGACGTCCTCGGCGTCCGTCACACTGCCGAGCATCCTGTAGGCGGCCGCAAACAATCGCGGCCGCGCGGTCAGGAACGCATTGGTTCCGGTGTCTTTCATCGGTGCTGTCACGCGGCGTTGGCCCCTGTGGTCTGGTCCTCGTTCACAGGGTGGGCGCTGCGAAAGCCGATTGCAATGCGGTTCCAGCTGTTGATGGCGCCAATCAGCAGGGTCAGCATCACCTGTTCGCGCGGCTCAAACAGGTCTGCCATGGCGTCATAATCGGCATCCGGTGCGGCGGTGGCCTCCACCCGCGTTAGTGCCTCGCACCACGCCAGGGCGGCGCGTTCGCGGGGCGTGTAGAGCGGCGATTCACGCCAGGCGTTCAGCAGATGCATCCGATCCTCGCTCTCGCCGTGGGCGCGCATCTCATGGGTGTGCATGTGGATGCAGAAGGCGCAGCCGTTGATCTGCGAGGCGCGCAGCTTCACCAGCTCCACAACGCTGAATTCCAATGTGCTGTTCTTGAACAGATTCTCCTGCTCCAGCATCGGTTTGAAGAGATCACCGGCGACGGAGAAATAATCGAGACGTTGGGTCATGGGTTTGGTCCTTTCTGATGGGTTCAGAAACAGGACGAGGCAGCGGGCGGGTTTGTGACATGACCGGCGCGATTTTTTGAAAAAGGATGCGCATTCAACGAAAAAAGGGCGCCTCTGGGGCGCCCTGATTGTGGTCTTTGGTGGTGATCAGCGTTTGCCGTAATAAAGCCCGACCACATGTTCGGCCTGGGCAAAGAACAGCCAGCGCGACACGGCAATACCGGCGATATGCAGCAGCACGGCGACGCCTGCGAGCAGGTGTTTGAGCATCAGCCCCTCAACTGGCAGGATCAGGCAGATCAAGGGCAGCGCAAAGCCAAGGGCAAAGGCAATGACCCGCAGTTTCTGCGCGTGTTTGCGCCCGACCACATGCACGAATTCGCGCAGCAGATAATTGGAGCCGGTATGGGGCGGCTCAAACGCGCGGACCGTGCCGCGATCGCCAAGGCCGGTGGCGGTGCCCATATTGGTGCCGGAGCTGGCAAAGGCCTGATCGCCCTTGGCCCAATAGGCCAGCTGCACCGAGCCTGCGATGGCCAGAAGCCAGGGCGCCAGCGCCTCGGCCCCCGCCAGCAGCGATCCGCCCGCAAGGCTGAAGGACAGGAACATCACCGGCGTCAGGGACATGTTCCAGCGCGGGATGGTCTTCAGCTGGGTGTAGATCATCGAGGTGGTAAAGACCGTTGCCAGCGACAGCGCCGCACCGAGCCAGCCAAGCGCCCGCCAATGGGTGTCCAGAAACACTGCGCCAAAGGCAAAAAGCCCCATCACGATGAGGGCTGCAACTGCGCAGATGCCTTCACGGCTGAGCCAGCTGGTTTTCCACTGGGTGAAGGCGCGCCAGGCCCGTTCCGGTCGGCCGAGGTGAAACGTCGAAGCCAGAAGCCCGCCCACCGCAAAGCCAAAGGCGATGGCATAGAACACAAAGGCAACCCAGCCGGTGACCTCGGGCTTGCCGAGGCCAAGGAAGGCCAGAAGGCCAAAGCCCAGACCGGAGAGGGTGGTGAAGATGATAACGGATGGTGCCGGATGCATCAGCTCGCCCCCCCTGTGGTCTGTCCCGGAAGCTTATCAAGCGCCTTGTCCAGCCAGCCAAGGAAGCCTTTGGGATCTTCGGCGACGGGGGCCAGCAGCGGGGCGAGGATGTCGATCTGATCCTCGATCTGGTCCTTGGGGCGGGGCGGCAGGTATTTGTTCACTGGTTTGGTGCCCATTTCCGGCATCAGATCCATGCCGCCGCGCGCGGCCACCAGTTTGGAGACATCGCTGTCGGGATCCCCCAGATCGCCAAAATGGCGCGCGCCTGCCGGACAGGTGCGCACGCAAGACGGCACACGGTCCACCTCCGGCAGGTTCTCATTGTAGATCCGGTCGACGCAGAGGGTGCATTTCTTCATCACCCCTTCGGCCAGATCCAGCTCGCGCGCGCCATAGGGGCAGGACCAGGCACATAGGCCACAGCCGATGCAATTGTCCTCGTTCACCAGCACGATACCGTCTTCCACCCGCTTGTAGCTGGCGCCGGTGGGGCAGACGGTGACGCAGGGAGCGTCCTCGCAATGCAGGCAGGATTTCGGGAAATGCACCAGCTGGGCTGCCGGGTTGGGCTGGCTCGCACAGGGAGAGGGCTGCACCTCATAGGAATGCACACGGTTGAGGAAGGTACCCGAGGGATCAGCACCATAAGCGTTCTGATCGCTGAGCGGCGCGCCATAGTTTTCGGTGTTCCAGCCCTTGCAGGAGATCACACAGGCATGGCAGCCGACGCAGGTATCAAGGTCAATGACCAGACCCATCTTGCGGTCGGTCCTGGTGGGAAGCTCGGTCATTGCATACCCTCAGTACAAGTTGCGGAACCAAGAAGACGGGTATTTTCTTGGCAATTTTCCTCGAAGAAAATTGGGTCGATCATTTGCCCACCTTCCATGTGAGGTCTTTGGGGCCGGTGCCCACCGGCGAGGCCTGCGCTGGGATGGCGGGTTGGCTTTCGCTCAGATCGTCCGGCGCGGCGGCTTTCTCGATCTTCACCTTGAGGTCGAACCATGCGGCCTGACCGGTGATCGGGTCGGAGTTGGCCCAGCGGAGGCCGTCGCCCTTGGGCGGCAGCAATTCGTGAATCAGATGGTTCAGCAGGAAGCCCTTGGTGGCTTCGGGGGCGTTTTCCTCCAGCGCCCAGGCGCCCTTGCGCTTGCCGATGGCGTTCCAGGTCCAGACGGTGTTTTCATTGAGCGCGGCCATCTCCATCACCGGAACGGTGATTTCGCCATGGGGGGAGGTGACCTTGGCCCAGTCACCATCGCTGAGATTGTTTTGCCGCATCAGTTTGGTCGGCACATAAAGCGGGTTGCGCCCGTGGATCTGGCGCAGCCAGGCGTTCTGCGTGCCCCAGGAGTGATACATCGCCATTGGACGCTGGGTCAGGGCATTGACGGTGAAGCCTTCGTTGCCCTGCTGATCGGTCTCGTACCAGATCGGCAGCGGGTCCATGGTCTGGCGAATGCGGTCGCGCAGATGGTCGGGCGGCTGACGTTCGCCGTGGCCTTCGGCGGCCAGCTGGAATTTGCGCAGCGGTTCGACATAGAGCTGGAACAGATAGGGCTGCGGGCTGTCGAACAGACCGAGGTTCACCGCCCAGTCCTGATAGGCCATGTTCCAGGGTTTGAAATAGCTGGCCTCTGCCGGGATATGTTCGACAAAGAAACCGCCGTTTTCGATGTATTTGTTCAGCTGTTCGGGGTTCACCTCGCCCCGGCCAACCTTGTCGCCATTTTCACCGCGAAAGCCAGCCAGCGGACCGATGCCGGGTTTGCGTTCGTGGTTCACGATATAATCGGCATAGTCCTGCCATTTGGCGGTGCCATCCTCATGGGTGAAGCCGGGCAGTTTCATCTTGTTGGCAAGCTGCACCAGCACGCTCTGGAAACCCCGCACATCGCGGTCGGGTTCGACCACAGGCCAGCGGATCGCATCCGCTGCGCCATCGGCTTCGCAGATCGGGCGGTCCAGCAGGGAAATACAGTCGTGGCGCTCCAGATAGGTGGTGTCGGGCAGGATCAGATCGGCATAGGCCACCATCTCAGAGGAATAGGCGTCCGAATAGATGATCCGGGGGATCACATAGTCGCCATTGTCGTCGGTATCGGTCAGCATCTCCATCACGCCGCGCGTGTTCATCGAGGAGTTCCACGACATATTCGCCATATACATGAACAGCGTGTCGATCTTGTAGGGATCGCCGGCATGGGCGTTGGAAATCACCATATGCATCAGCCCGTGGCTGGACATCGGGTTTTCCCAGGTAAAGGCCTTGTCGATGCGCGCCGGGCTGCCGTCGGTTTTCAGCGCCAGATGTTCCGGCCCATGGACAAAGCCCAGATGCGGGCCATCCAGCGGTTTGTTCGGCGTGACGCGGCAATGGGGGGCGGGATGCGCCTCTACCGGTTTGGGGTAGGGTGGTTTGAAACGGAAGCCGCCGGGGGCTTCGACCGTGCCCAGAAGGATCTGCAACACATGCAGGGCGCGGCAGGTCTGGAACCCGTTGGCATGGGCCGAGACACCGCGCATGGAGTGCATGGCAACCGGGCGGCCCTTCATGGTTTTATGGGTTTCGCCGCGGAAATCGGTCCATTCCTGATCCAGCTCAAACGCCTCGTCAAAGGCGACGCGGGCCAGTTCGGCGGCGATGGCACGGATGCGTTTGGCGGGGATGCCGCAGCGCTCAGCCACCGCTTCGGGGGCGTAATCGTCGCTGAGATAGCGCTGGGCCATCAGCTGGAACACCGACACATGGGTGATGCCATCGAGTTCGAACGAGCCGCCCAGATCGGGGCGCACGCCGCGCATGTCAAAGGGCGCCAGCTTGCCGGTGGTGCGATTGATCACCAGCGGCGCGCCGTGATCGTCGCGCAGGAACAGGCCATAGTCGGGGCTGGCGGGATCCTGATTGACCAGCACCGGCGCATTGGTGAACTGGCCGAGGTAGTCGAGGTCGATCTTGCCAGCCTTCATCAGCACATGCACCAGCGACAGGATGAACAGCCCGTCGGTGCCCGGCGTGATGCCGACCCAATCGTCGGCCACGGCATTATAGCCGGAGCGGATCGGGTTTACCCCGATGACCCGCGCGCCGCGCGCCTTGATCTTGCCGATGCCCATCTTGATGGGGTTGCTGTCATGGTCTTCGGCGACGCCGAACAGCAGGAACAGCTTGGTATGGTCCCAGTCGGGCTGGCCGAATTCCCAGAACGCGCCGCCCATGGTGTAGATGCCGGCGGTGGCCATATTGACCGAGCAGAAACCGCCATGGGCTGCATAGTTGCAGGTGCCGAAGTTCTGCGCCCAAAAGCTGGTGAAGCTCTGGGACTGGTCGCGGCCGGTGAAAAACGCCAGCTTTTCGGGGTTATCCTCGCGGATCGGTTCCAGCCAGCCCGCGGCGATGTCCAGCGCCTCGTCCCAGGAGATTTCCTCGAACTCGCCGGAGCCGCGCGGGCCGACGCGTTTCATCGGCGCACGCAGACGCGAGGGCGCGTTGTGCTGCATGATGCCGGCGGAGCCTTTGGCGCAGAGCACGCCCTTGTTCACCGGGTGATCGCGGTTGCCTTCGATATAGGCGACTTTCTTCTGGCCGTCCTCGCCGGTTTTCATGTGGACGTTGATGCCGCAGCGGCAGGCGCACATGTAGCAGGTGGTCTGGCGGATCTCGTCCGACACGGGCGGCGAGGTGTCTAGCTGGGGCTGGGTATGTGCCATGGTGTCCCTGTTTGATGATGCGCCGGGCCTGCATGGGCCGGGCGGCGTTATGTGATATGGCGCGGAGTGTCGCGGATCAGCGCGTATTTATCGGAATATAGGCGCGGGGTTCCGGCCCGTTGTAAAGGGTCAGCGGGCGGATCAGGATATTGCCGCGCTGCTGTTCGATGCACTGGATGATCCAGCCGGGCATCCGCCCGATGGCAAAGATCGGCACGTAGAGATCCATCGCGATACCATGCAATTGGTAGATCACGCCGGAGTAGAAATCGACATTCACGTTGAGACCATGGCGCGCGTAGGGTTGCATCGCCTCGACCACGGCTTGCAGGATTTCATACCATTCCGGCGCGCCCATTTCCGCACCCAGCTGGCGCACGCCGTCGCGCATGTGCCGCGCGCGGGGGTCTTCCTTGCGGTAGACGCGGTGGCCAAATCCGGTGACGGCCTCCTTGGCGGCGCGCTTGGCCTTCACGTAGGCGGCGGCTTTGTCGGGGGTGCCGATCTCATGCACCATCTTCATCACGTCTTCGGCAGCGCCGCCATGGGCCGGACCTGCAAGGGTGGAGAGCGCGGTGACAATGCCGCCGTGCAGATTGGTTTCGGTCCCGATGGTGACGCGCGCGGCAAAGCTGGAGGCATTGGCGCCATGTTCGGCGTGCAGGATGAAATCCACATCCGCCAGCCGGGTGGCCTCGGCTGTGGGTTTTTCACCCTTCAGCATCCACAGCCAGTTGCCCGCATGGCTGAGATCCATGTCGGGCGCGACCACTTCGCGGTCATTTCGGATCGCGTCATGGGCGGCGATGATGATTGGCACCTGCGAAATCAGCCGGATCCCGTTGGCAACGAAGGCGTCTTCGCCCACCTGCTGGCTATCTGGTTCGAGCGCGGCGAGGGCGGAGACGGCAGTGCGCAGCACGTCCATCGGATGGCCATCCTTGGTGGCGCGGATGATATCGAGCACCGTCGGCGGCAGCACCCGCGCGGATTTCAGCGCGGCGTCAAAACCGGCCAGTTCCTCGGCAGTGGGCAGCTCGCCGTGGATCAGCAGGTAGCAGACTTCCTCGAAGGTGGAGTGGGTGGCGAGATCGTGAATCGAATAGCCGCGATAGCTCAGCTCGCCCTTGGCGCCATCAATGTCGGAGACCCCGGAGCGTTCGAAGTAGATCCCCTTGAGGCCCCGGTTGATCTTGACGTCATCGCTCATTGCTGGCTCCTTTCCCCGCAAGGGAGATAAAAATGACTGTACTTGAAAAGGCATATGCGCAGGCCCGCAACCGCAAGGCGCGGGTGGTGTTCCCCGAAATGGACGATCCCAGAGTGGCGGCCGCCGTCGACCAGCTGACCCGCGCGGGGCTGGTGGAGGCGGTGCCTTTGGCGCCGCTGTCTGACGCGCATGTGGAGGTGCTGGTGGCCGCGCGCGGCATGAAAGAGGGGATTGCCAAGCGGATGCTCGCAAAACCCTTGTACCGCGCGGCCGCGATGGTTTCTGCGGGCGAAGCGGATGCGATGGTGGCGGGTGCGGATGTGCCCACGCGCCGGGTGATCGAAGCTGCGAGCATCGGCATCGGGCTGGATGCAGGGGTCAGCACCGCCTCGTCGTTTTTCCTGATGATCTTTCCCGATGGGCGCGAATTGGTGTTTGCCGACTGTGCCGTCAACGTGGCGCCGGATGCCGCGCAACTGGCTGATATTGCACGGGCTTCTGCGCGCTCTGCCGAGGCGCTATTGGGGGCTGCGCGGGTTGCGATGCTGTCGTTTTCCACCGGCAGTTCGGGCGATGGCGACAGTGTGGCGCTGGTGCGCGCGGCGGCAGAGGCCAGCGGGTTTGCAGGTCCGGTGCAGGCGGATGCGGCGCTGAACCCTGGGATTGCCGAGAAGAAGGGCATCGCCCCGGTTAAGGCCAATGTGCTAATCTTCCCGACGCTGGATGCGGGCAACATCGGATACAAACTCTGCCAGGAATTGGGTGGCGCGCAGGCGCTGGGGCCGTTCTTGCAGGGCTTTGCCAAGCCGGTCTGCGATCTGAGCCGGGGCGCCTCGGTCGAGGATATCGTGGCGGCGACCGTTCTGACGGTGGCGCAGATCTGATCCGGCGCGTGAGATGACAGGAGGGCGGGGGCGGCGATCATGGCGTCCCCATCAGGGTCTGGGCATCCATGGCGATCTGGCGCTCTTCCTCGGCCTCGACCACCCAGATCGCCACCTTGGAGCTGGCCGCATGTAGGCGCGATTTGCGGGCGTGGTTGGCATCCACATCCATCCGCGCGCCGATCCATTCCAGACCGCGCAGGATGCGGGCGCGCACACCCACCGCGTTTTCGCCGATGCCGCCGGTGAAGGCGATGGCATCAAGCCCCTCCATTGCGGCAATCAGACTGCCCGCATGACGCAGGCTCCAATAGCAGAAATGTTCGATGGCAAAGGCGCTGTCAGCACTGGGGTCGAGCATCAGGTTGCGCATGTCGGATTTGCCGCCGGACAGGCCGAGCAGGCCACTTTCGTTGTTGAGGATCGCTTTGGTGCGGTCGAGGCCGTTGTCCTCGACCAGGCGCAGCACCGCATTGGCGTCGATCCCGCCTGACCGCGTGCCCATGGTGAGGCCATCCAGGGGCGAATAGCCCATGGTGGTGGCAACGGACTGGCCATTGCGGATCGCACAGAGCGACGCGCCATTGCCGAGGTGAAACGCCAGCAGGCGCGAGGGCAGGGCGGCGCCGGAAATCTCCGGCAGGCGCCGCACCAGCGAGGCGTAGGACAGACCGTGAAACCCGTAGCGGCGGATGCCCTTGGTCTCTTCCACGCGGGGGATCGCATAGCGCGTTGCGACCTCAGGGTTGGTGGCGTGAAACGAGGTGTCAAAGCTGGCAAACTGCGGCAGATCGGGTGCGGTGGCGGCCATGGTGTCGATCGCGGCAAGGCTATGGGGGTTATGCAGCGGGGCAAGCGGCGTGCAGTCGGCGATCTCGGCCCGGATATCGGGGGTGATCCGCACCGGCTTGGTCAGCTTGCGCCCGCCATGCACCACCCGGTGGCCCACGGCGGCCAGATCTGTGGGATCAATGCCATGGTCCGGCAGCGCTGCCAGAATGGCCGCCAGCGCCTCGGCATGGGTGGGGAACTGGCTGTCCCGGCTGTCGCCCGCGATGCGCAGGCGCGATTGCGGCGTGCCGATCCCCTCGGCCAGACCGGCGAGCCGCTGAGTGAGGTCGGCGTCGAAGATCGCGAATTTGATCGAGGAGGATCCTGCATTGAGGATCAGGATATCAGCGGCGGATCGGGGGCTCATAGCGCAACCTTCGCGATATTGAGGGCGGCCAGAGCCGCCAGCAGGGTGACGACATAGCGACGAAACAGATGCGGCGCGGCGAGCGCAAAGCCGCGTGAACCGACCCAGACGCCCGCGCCAAGGATCGGAAAGGCAAGGAGAACCCCCCAGAGCGTGTCCGGCCCGGTCAGCCCATGGGCGGACATCACCGGCAGGGCCATCAGGTCGATGCCGGTGAGAAACACGATCATCGTGGCGCGAAACACCGCAGGCGGGATCGGCTGCGCGGTCATGAAGGCGGCGGCGGGCAGACCGCCGACACCTGCGCTATTGGCCATGCCGGAGGCCATACCCACGGCGACATGACCGGTGGTGCCGATGGGCCGCGCGAGGCTCCAGCCGCTGAGCAGGAGCAGGCTGAGCGCAAAGATCAGCACCGAGATCACCAGCCGGGCCTGATCCGGGCCAAGGCGCGCCATCACGGCCACGGCGGGCAGGGTGGCAACGGCGGCACCTGCCAAGAGGGCCGCCGATCTGCGCCAGTCGATATGGGGGCGGATGCCGCGCGCCTGAAAGACGGTCATCGCAATCTCGCAGGCAAAGACCACAGGGATCAGCGGCAGCGGGTTGGTGATGAGAGCGGCAAGGATGATGAAGATCGCGGAAAAGCCAAAGCCGGAGTAACCGCGGATAAAGGCCGCCGCAAACAATGCGGCGGCCAGAAAGGCGCCCGCGCCCATTGAGAGATCAAAAGGCAGGGGCATTTGCGTCAAACCTGCTGTTCGCGCATGTCGGCCTTGTCGATGCCTGCCACGCGGACCGGTTTCTTCATGGCGTCACGGCGGAACGGTTCCCCCAGTTCCTGGTTGATCATGGCTTCGATCAGGGTGGTCTTGCCGTTTTTCTGGTCCTCGATGGCCTGCGCCAGTGCCGAGGTCAGCTCGTCCATGGTGCGGGCCACAACGCCGTTGAGACCACAGGCCTTGGCGATGCCTGCATAAGAGACCTGCTCGTCCAGCTCGGTGCCGACGAAGTTGTCGTCAAACCACAGGGTGGAGTTCCGTTTCTCCGCGCCCCACTGGTAGTTGCGGAACACGACATGGGTGATGGCGGGCCATTCCTCGCGGCCGATGGCGGTCAGCTCGGTCACGGCGATGCCGAATGCGCCGTCGCCGGAGAAGCCGACGACAGGGGTGTCCGGGCAGCCGATCTTGGCGCCGATGACAGCGGGCAGACCATAGCCGCAGGGGCCGAACAGGCCGGGGGCGAGGTATTTGCGGCCTTCGTCAAAGGAGGGGTAGGCGTTGCCGATGGCACAGTTGTTGCCGATGTCGGAGGAGATGATCGCCTCACGGGGGAGGGCCTGCTGGATGGCGCGCCATGCCATGCGCGGGCTCATCCAGTCGGGTTTGTCGTCGCGGGCGCGCTGGTTCCAGGTGGTGCCCGGATCGTCGTCCTCGTGGGTCATTTCAGTCAGCTGCTGCGCCCAGCGGGATTTGGTTTCCGCAATGCGGTTCCTGCGTTCGTCGCGGCCCGCGTCACCGGCGGTGTCGCTCAGCTGCGCCAGAATGCCATTGGCCACTTTGGCGGCGTCGCCGATGATGCCGACGGAGACTTTCTTGGTCAGGCCGATGCGGTCGGGATTGATATCGACCTGAATGATCTTGGCATTGGCCGGCCAGTATTCCATGCCGTACCCCGGCAGGGTGGAGAACGGGTTCAGACGGGTGCCGAGGCAGAGGACGACGTCGGCGTCCTTGATCAGCTCCATGCCGGCCTTGGACCCGTTGTAGCCCAGCGGACCTGCAAACAGCGGGTGGTTGCCGGGGAAGGCATCGTTGTGCTGGTAGCCCACGCAGACCGGAGCATCCAGACGCTCGGCCAGTGCTTTCGACGCGGCGATGCCGCCCTTGGACAGGACAACACCGGCACCGTTCAGGATCACCGGGTTCTTGGCTTCGGAGAGCAGTTTGGCCGCATCGCTGACAGCGGTTTCGCCACCGGAGGGGCGTTCGAATTCGACGATGGCGGGCAGTTCGATGTCGATGACCTGGGTCCACATGTCGCGCGGGATGTTCAGCTGCGCAGGTGCTGAGGCGCGTTTGGCGTTCATGATCACACGGTTCAGCACTTCGGCCACGCGGGTGGGGTCGCGGACCTCTTCCTGATAGGCCACGCAGTCGGCGAACATGCGCATTTGTTCCATTTCCTGGAAACCGCCCTGACCGATGGTCTTGTTCGCGGCCTGCGGGGTGACCAGCAGCAGCGGCGTGTGGTTCCAGTAGGCGGTTTTGACGGCGGTTACGAAGTTGGTGATGCCGGGGCCGTTCTGGGCGATCATCATCGACATCTTGCCGGTGGCGCGGGTGTAGCCATCGGCCATCATCCCGCCGGAGCCTTCATGGGCGCAGTCCCAGAAAGTGATGCCGGCTTCGGGGAAGATGTCGGAAATCGGCATCATGGCCGAGCCGATGATGCCAAACGCATGTTGGATGCCGTGCATTTGCAGTGTTTTTACAAATGCTTCCTCGGTGGTCATTTTCATCGCGTGTTCTCCTGATGAGACGCCAATAGGGCCGGCACAAAGGCCGGGATGACTCTGGTGTATTCCGCCGCGCGAGGGGCGGTTAGGGCCAGTTCGCGGGCTGGATTAAGACCAGTATTCCAGGGCGTGCCGAATGCTGCGCTGCGGCGGCAAACGGGGCGCAGGCACGGCACGTCCCGAGCGCGTTCTGATCGCGGCCTGATGGCGCTTCAGGCACGCTTGGGGCAGGCACCGGGCAGGCTTTGGGGCGGTCCGGGTGGGATTGCCTTGCAGGGCTAGCCTGCCTTTGCGCGGCAGGGGCGCAGGGCATCGGCCAGCAGCGCCAGACCCGGCTCGATCCGGCTGGACGGGATCGAGGAATAGCCCAGCCGGTAATAGTTCTGTTTGCGGTGTTCGGCGGCAAAGAAGGGCGCGCCGGGTTCGATCAGGACGCTTTTTTCAACCAGCGATCGGGCAACAACCGCAGTGTCCACGTGATCCTCGGCCCGCATCCAGAGGGAAGAGCCGCCGTAGACGCCGACCCCGGCGACGCTGAGCCCGTGATCGGTCACCGCCGTTTCGATCACGCAGCGGCGGTCATGCAGCACCTTGGCCATGCGGCGGATCTGGGCGTCGTAATGGCCGAGCGACAGGAAATAGGCCACGGTGCGCTGCACATGGCCGGGCGGGTGGCGCAGCACATTGGCGCGCAGCGCGCGGGCCTGACGGATAAATGGCTCGGAGCCGACCAGATAGCCAAGGCGCAGCCCCGGAAAGAGCGATTTAGAGAAGCTGCCGACATAGACCACCCGGCCATCGGCATCGAGCGACTTCAGCGCGGGGGAGGGCGCGCCGAGGAAGGACATTTCAAACTCATAATCGTCTTCGACAATCACCGCGTCGATCTCGCGGGCGCGTTCCAGCAGCTGCTTGCGCCGCGCCATCGGCATGGTGGCGGTTGTCGGGCTCTGGTGGCTGGGGGTGGTGAAGATGACATCGGTGTCATCGCGAATGGCATCCGGGGGCAGCCCGTCGTGATCCACCGGCAGGCAGTCGATCTGGCAGCCGCGATAGACCAGCTGATCGCGCAAGGTGTAATAGGTCGGATCCTCAAGCGCGGCCTTGCGGCCCGGTCCCAGCAGCAGCTGGGTCACCAGCCAGAGCGCGTTCTGGGCGCCAAGGGTGATCAGGATCTCCTCGGGCCGGGCAGAGATGCCGCGCCGGGGCAGGGTATGGCGGGCGATATATTCCACCAGAAGCGGGTCGTCCTGATCGAAATAGTCGTTGGTCAGGGCCGCAAAATCCTTTTGCCCCAGCGCGCGCAGGGCACAGAGCCGCCAGTTGGCGTGGTCAAACAGCGTGGCATCGGCCTGCCCGTAGATGAAGGGATAGCGGTAGTCGCGCCAGTTCTGCGGTTTGCGGGGCGTATCGCCGCCGCAGTAGTTGCCGACGATGGTGGAGGCCCAGTCGACCGTATCGGCCGATTTCTGCGAGGGCGCATAGCTGGGCGGCACCGGCGCGTTTTCAGAGACATAATAGCCCGACCGCCCTCTGGAGATCAGGTAATCATTGGCCAGCAGCTCTGTGTAGGCCAGCGTCACGGTGATGCGGCTGATGCCCAGATGCGCGGCGAGTTTGCGCGAGGACGGCAGTTTTTCCCCGACCCGCAGGCGGCCGGAGAGAATGCCCTCGGCAATCATTTCCTGGATTTGCGCCTGCAGGGTGCCTTGCGCGTCGGGGTTCAGAAAGAAGGTGTCGACAGAGATAGCCATGAATCACTGTAGGCTGGACATAAATGGGGTGCAATCTGGACTTACGTGTTTTTTGCACGCTTGCGGAGGAAAACCCAGCCGCCGCGTCTGGCCCGTGATGCCGCATCTTGCCCGTGATGATGGTGATGGTGAGAAAGCGGATCTTCCGTACTGGGCCGGGTTACCTGTCTGACAGATGTTGCAGGTGGGCGCGGATCGTGGGCCATTCGGCGGCGGTGATGGAATAGACGGCGGTGTCGCGCAGGGTGCCATTGGCCAGTATCATATGCGCCCGAAGGATCCCGTCGAGCTGTGCGCCGAGCCGTTCGATGGCGGCCCGGCTCTGGCGGTTGAGACGATGGGTGCGGAACTCCACTGCGATGGCCCCGAGCGTTTCAAACGCATGGGTGAGCAGCAGCCGTTTGCATTCGGTGTTGATCCCGCTGCGCTGCACCGATCTGCGATACCAGGTGGAGCCGATTTCCAGCCTGCGGTTGGCGGCGTCGATGTTCATATAGGTGGTCATGCCGACCGCGCGACCTGTCTGATCCAGCACGGCGAAGGGGGCCATTTTGCCGCTCTGTTGCAGGGCAAGACGACGGCTGATTTCGGCCCCGATATCCTGCGGTGCGGGCACTGTCGTGTACCACAGCCGGTGCAGGTCACCGTCGGCGGCGGCTTCTGCCAGATCGCTGGCGTGATCGGGCAGAAGCGGGGTGAGGCTGACGGTCTTGCCCGTCAGCGGCAGGGGAGACGCCCACATGGTTGCGCACCTTTGATCTGAAACATCCGACCCAGAGATGCAGAAAAGGTGGCCCTGTGGTAAGGGCCACCTTTGGATTTTTCGATCAGGCCAGATTGGACCGGTCTGTCAGGCCTGACTTATCAGGCCTGATGGGGGGTGATCAGCCAAACACCTTGGTCAGGGCCACATCCACCGCGTCGGTGATCTTGTCCACGTCTTCCGGCGTGACGATCAGCGCGGGGCTGAAGCACAGGGTGTTGTTCTTGCCCGGAATGGAGCGGTTGGTCACGCCGATGATGACGTTCTGATTGCCACATTCAGCCACAACCGCCTGCGCCAGTTTCTCGTCCACCGGTTCCTTGGTCTCGCGGTCAGCGACCAGTTCGGCGCCGAGGAACAGACCCTTGCCGCGGACATCGCCGATGACCTGATGTTTCTCCATCAGCGCCTCGAGGTTGGCCTTCATCCGCGCGCCCATGGCGGTGCAATTGTCGAGCAGGTTCTCATCCTCGATGATCTGCATATTGACCAGCGCAGCCGCAGGACCGGCGGTGCAGCCGCCAAAGGTGGAGATATCGCGGAAGTAGTTCATCGGATCACTGGCGTCATCCTTGAACATGTTGAAGACCTCCTCGGTGGTGACAAGGCAGGCAATCGCGGCATAGCCGGAGGCCACACCTTTGGCCATGGTCACGAAATCAGGCTGGATGCCGTAGTGCTGATAGCCGAACCAGGTGCCGGTGCGGCCAACGCCACAGACCACTTCGTCGATGTGCAAGAGGATGTCGTACTGTTTGCAGATCTCCTGCACGCGCGGCCAGTAGCCTTCGGGCGCCTCAATGACGCCGCCGCCTGCGGTCACCGGTTCAAGGCAGAGCGCGCCGACGGTGTCGGGGCCTTCGCGCAGGATGACCTCTTCGATCAGGTTGGCGGCGGCAATCCCGAACTCCTTGCCGGAGAGATGCTCCAGACCCAGCTCGTGCTTGCGGTATTCCATGCAGTGGGGAACCTTCACGAAATCGGGCGCGAAGGGGCCGTATTGCATATTGCGCTCTTCCTGACCGCCTGCGGACATCGTCGCGAGGGTCGAGCCGTGGTAGTCGCGGTCGCGGTAGAGGATCTTGGTTTTCTTGCCGCCGTATTTCTTGTGCGCGATCTGGCGCACCATCTTGAAGGCTTTCTCATTCGCCTCGGAGCCGGAGTTGTTGTAATAAACCCGGCTCATCCCCGGCATTTTCGAGATCAGCTTCTCGGCGAACAGTGCACCGGGGATGGACCCTGCCGACTGGGCAAAATAGCAGAGTTTCATCAGCTGATCGTAGACCGCCTTGGCGATCTCCTCGCGGCCATAGCCGACGTTGACGGTCCAGACACCGCCGGAGACGGCATCGAGCCATTCCTTGCCGTTCTGGTCCCAGACCCGCATGCCCTTGCCCTCGACGATGATGCGGGGGTCGTTTTCCTCAAACGGTTTGTGCTGGATCAGGTGATGCCAGACGTTGGCCTTGTCGGCGGCGATGACCCGGCTCAGGTCGTTTTCATTGAACGTGCCATCCATGACATGCCCTTTCCAAGTTGTTCGAAAATGCGATCCGCCACCGGTCGGCTGGCCAGACTCGCCCTGTCACTACGAAACGCTATATTTACGTTTTGCTCTAGGTCCAGTTGTCGGCGCAATTTAGCTCCAGACGCGGAGCTGGCGGATGAGTTCTGTAAAAAACATATGTTCTGGAATTGCCGGATTGAGAACGTGTGTTGTTCTGCGCCAGATCGGTGCAGGACACAGGCGGAGCGACGCGTTGACGACATATCATCTGATGGTGGCCCCCAATGGGGCACGGCGGCAGCAGGCGGATCATGCAGGTCTGCCACTGCGTACGGCGGAGATTGCCGCGACGGCGGCGGCCTGTCAGCGCGCCGGGGCGGATGCGCTGCATCTGCATGTGCGCGACCGGGACGGGGGGCATTCGCTGGATGCCGGGCGCTACCGCGCGGCGATGGCGGCGGTGGCCGAGGCCGCGCCGGGCATGACGATCCAGATCACCACCGAGAGTGCCGGCATTTTTGCAGTGGCCGATCAGCTGGCCTGTCTGGAGGCGCTGCGTCCGGCGGCGGCCTCGATCTCGGTGCGGGAGCTGGCACGCGATGCGGATCTGGCGGCGCGGGCCTATGCGATCTGCGCCGAGGCCGGGACACAGGTGCAGCATATCCTTTATGACCTGAACTGTGTGGCCCTGCTGCGGGCGGGCTATGCTGCGGGGCGGATTCCCGCAGCGATGCGGTCAGCGATATTCGTTCTGGGACGCTACGCGCCGCCGCGTCTGGCCCATCCGTCGGAGCTGCGCCCGTTTCTGGCGGCAACTGCGGATCTGGATCTGGACTGGGGGCTCTGCGCTTTTGGCCATAGGGAACATGATTGCCTGCTGGCGGGGCTTGAGGCCGGGGGGCGGCTGCGGATCGGGTTTGAAAACAATACCCAGGCTGCGGACGGTTCGGAGTATTCTGACAACGCGGCCTCTGTCGCGGCTTTTGTCGAACGTGCCGGTGCGGCGGGGCATCTGCCTTGTGCGCGCTCTGTTTTCAATGATCAAGGAGCTCAGCCATGAGCCATGTTTTTCCGCGCCACACCAAGGCCAATCTGCCCACTGCCGTTGGGGGCGATGGCTGTTATCTGATTGATGCCAATGGCAAACGCTATTTCGATGGCTCCGGCGGCGCGGCGGTGTCCTGTCTGGGGCATTCCGATGCCGAGGTGATTGCCGCCGTGCAGGCGCAGGTGGGCCAGCTGGCCTTTGCCCATACCGGGTTCATGACCTCGGAACCGGCCGAGGCGCTGGCGGATCTGTTGATTTCACAGGCGCCGGGGGATCTGGACCGGGTCTATTTCGTCTCTGGCGGATCCGAGGCGACCGAGGCCGCGATCAAGCTGGCGCGGCAGTATCATCTGGAGCGCGGCGACAGCGCGCGGCGTCATGTGATCGCGCGCAGGCAGAGCTATCACGGCAACACGCTGGGGGCGCTGGCGGCGGGCGGCAATGAATGGCGACGCCAGCAGTTTGCGCCGCTGTTGATTGATATTTCGCATATCGCGCCCTGCTATGAATATGTTGACCGGGGCGACGGCGAGAGCAGCTATGACTATGGCCAGCGTGTCGCCAATGAGCTGGAGGCGGAGATCCTGCGGCTTGGGCCTGAGACGGTCATGGCCTTCATGGCGGAGCCTGTGGTGGGGGCGACATCCGGCGCGGTGCCTGCGGTTGAGGGCTATTTCAAGCGTATCCGCGAAATCTGCGACCAATATGGCGTGTTGCTCATTCTGGATGAGGTGATGTGCGGCATGGGGCGCACCGGGCATCTGTTTGCCTGCGAGGCGGATGGTGTTGCGCCCGATATCCTCTGTATCGCCAAGGGGCTGGGCGCTGGCTATCAGCCGATTGGCGCGATGCTGTGCAGCCGCCGGATCTATGACGCCATTGAAGGCGGCAGCGGGTTTTTCCAACATGGCCACACCTATATCGGGCACCCGGTGGCAACGGCGGCGGGGCTGGCAGTGGTGCGGGCGCTGCTGGATCGCGGGCTGGTGCAGCGCAGCGCCGAGATGGGCGAGACATTGCATGGCGCATTGGTCGAGGCCTTTGGCCAGCATCCTCATGTTGGCGATCTGCGCGGGCGCGGGTTGTTCCGCGGGATCGAGCTGGTGGCCGACCGGGAGAGCAAGACGCCCTTTGATCCCGGCCTCGGTATTGCGGGCAAGCTGAAGAAGGCCGCGTTCGAGGCCGGGCTGATCTGCTATCCGATGGCGGGCACGCGGGATGGGCGCAACGGCGATCATATCCTGCTCGCGCCGCCCTTCATCCTGACGCAGGATCAGATCGGCGAGATCACTGACAAGCTGAAGATTGCGCTGGCGCAGGTTCTGCCTGCTTCGGGCTCTGGAACCAGGTGAGATCGCGGGCGACTCGGTCGTTTGGCGATCACGTTGGTGGGTCGTAGCCGGATTGCGCAGGTTTTGATCGGCGGACTGGCAGGTTTTGAGATCATTATGTGAAAAGAATGATGTGCTCACGCAGTATATGAGTGATGTTTCTTCATATCTTCTTGGTAGTATCTCTGCATAACTCCAAGAGGACCGATCAAATGACCACAGATATCGCCCCTGCCAACCTTCTTGATCGCTTTCGCGCATCACTTGCCGGGGCGGATTGTCTGGAGCGCCTGCGTGCGGGTGTCATTGGTGAGGGGGCCGAGCTGCCGGGGCCAAATGGGCCGGTCAAGATGATCTACGCCGATTATGTCGCCTCTGGCCGCGCCCTGCGGCAGGTTGAGGACTTCGTTCTGACGGAGGTGCTGCCGTTCTATGCCAACAGCCACACCGAGGCGTCTTATTGCGG
The DNA here is from genome assembly GCF_048056175.1 of Phaeobacter sp. JH20_29. Lineage (NCBI taxonomy): Bacteria > Pseudomonadati > Pseudomonadota > Alphaproteobacteria > Rhodobacterales > Roseobacteraceae > Phaeobacter > Phaeobacter sp. JH20_29. Next base: position 12,115 of record NZ_JAYMWO010000012.1, on the reverse strand, counting down.
CAGCTTCATGACCCGGCTGCGTGGCGCGGCACGGCAGACGATTGCGCGGATCTGCGGCGCCGATGATCGCTTTGCCACGGTGTTTGCCGGATCGGGTGCAACGGCGGGTCTGAACCGGCTGGTGCATCTGCTGGGGGTGTCCGGCGCGGTGGCGGCGGGGCAGCGGCCGCTGGTGATCCTTGGCCCTTATGAGCATCACTCAAACATCCTGCCCTGGCGCGAAAGCGGCGCCGAGGTGGTGGAGATTGCCGAAGCGGCCGAGGGTGGGCCGGACATGGCGGAGCTGGAGGCGGTCTTGCAGGGGGCGGCAGGCGGCGACCGGCTGATCGTGGGGGCGTTTTCAGCGGCCTCCAACGTGACGGGGATTGTCACCGACACCGATGCGGTCAGCCGGTTGCTGCGCCGGTACGGCGCGCGGGTGGTCTGGGATTATGCGGGCGGTGGCCCCTATCTGCCGATGGATATGGCGGCGGGCACCGATGCCGAGAAGGATGCGATTGTATTTTCCGCCCATAAATTCCTGGGCGGGCCGGGGGCATCCGGCGTGATGATCCTGCGCAAGGCGGCAGTGGCCAGCACACGCCCGACGCTGCCCGGTGGCGGCACGGTGAAATTCGTTTCGCCCTGGCAGCATGACTACGCCGAGGATCTTGCCGCCCGAGAAGAGGCCGGCACGCCCAATGTGGTGGGCGATATCCGCGTCGCGCTCTGCCTGCTGGTCAAGGAGGCGATGGGTCAGGCGTTTATGGACCGGCGGCAGGAAGAGCTGCGCCAGCGGGCGCTGGCGGCCTGGCAGGATCTGCCCAATCTGCAAATCCTTGGCAATCCGAACGCTAAGCAGAAGCTGCCGATCTTTTCGTTTCAGGTGCAGGACCCGGAGACCGGCGCGCCGATCCACCAGCAGCTGTTCACCCGGATGCTGTCGGATCACTATGGCGTTCAGGCCCGCGGCGGCTGCGCCTGTGCCGGACCTTATGCGCATCGGCTGCTGAACATCGGGCAGGTGCAGTCCCGCGCCATGCGGGCGGCCATCCTGGGTGGCAAGGAGATCGAGAAGCCGGGTTGGACGCGGCTCAACTTCTCCGCCACGCTGAGCGATGAGAAAGCCGACGCGATCATCCATGCGGTGCGGGACCTGGCGCAGGATCCGCAGCGGTTCTGCGAGGGCTATAACGTCGATGTCTCTACCGCGCGCTTTGCGCCGAAGGTGGCATAATGTGCCGTCTGCTCGCCTGGAACGGGGCCCCGCGCTATCTTGAGGATCTGGTGTTCGTACCGGAACATTCGCTGGTGCATCAGTGCCGTAACGCGCTGATCTGCAAGACGCCGATCAATGCTGATGGGTTTGGTATGGCCTGGTATTCGGACCGGCCCGAACCCTGTCTGTACAAGGATACGCATCCGGCCTGGTCCGATCCAAATCTGGCGCAGATTTCGCGCCACACCAAGACCGGGCTGTTTCTGGCGCATGTGCGCGCCTCGACCGGGACGGCGACCTCGCGCAACAACTGCCATCCGTTTGCCAGTGGCAAATGGAGCTTCATGCACAATGGTCAGGCCGGTGGGCATATGATGTTCCGCAAGCGGCTGGATACGATGATCCCGGATGCTTTCTACGATCACCGTCTGGGCGGCACCGAGAGTGAGGCGATTTTCCTGATCGCGCTTGGGCTTGGGCTTGATGAGGACCCGATTGGCGCGGTGGCGGCGGCGGTACAGCAGGTCGAAGCGGTGTCGCGCGATCATGGCACCACGCCGCATATGCGGTTTGGCGCCTGCTGGTCCGATGGCACCCGGCTTTTTGCGGCGCGCTATGCCTCTGATCAATACGCACCGAGCCTCTATTACCGGATCTACGATGAGGGGGTGATTGTCACCTCCGAGCCGCTGGACAGCGACACCCGGAACTGGATCGAGGTGCAGCCGAACCGTGCGCTGGTCGTCGAAGGGGGGCGGGTTGTCGAGCTGCCGTTCACGGCGGCGCTGGCGGCGTAGCCATCCGGGCGGGTCAGAGCGGGGGCTCTGACGGGTCTCAGATCTTGCCTGTAACTGAGCCTTTGACCGGGCTATTGACTGGCCCCTAAACTGGGCCTCTGCCCGCCCTCCGATATATCAGGGGGATCGCGGGAAGAGGCCGGTTGACTATCCCTACGATGCAGCGCAACCCTGTGGCGAAAATGGACGGGGATAGCTGAGCCGCCCGGCAGGGGTGGTCCGGCGCCCGGACCTGTGTCGGAGGAACCATGTCGCGTGAGGGATCACCCACCTACCCGTTGATCCGAAATGTCGGGCTGTCCGGTATGCTGGTCAGCTTTGGCGATCAGCTGGATGAGGCCACCAATCGCGCCACGCTGGCGTTTCGCGGTGCGGTCGACGATCTGGCGCTGAGCGGCGTGGTGGAAACCGCGACATCGCTGGCCTCGGTCTTTGTGCGGTTTGACCCGGCAGAGCTGCCGCATGAGCGTTTGCACGCGGCGCTGGCGGATCTGTTGCAGACACGGGACTGGCGCCAAGCGCCCTTGCCGCAGGGGCGGCGGTTCTGGCGGGTGCCCACGGTCTATGGGACCGAGCTTGCGCCGCAGCTGGCCGAGGCGGCGGATCTGGCGGGCCTGAGCGAACAGGCGGCAATTGACGAGCTGGGCGCGGCGCGGGTCAGGGTGCTGACCATCGGATTTGCCCCCGGGCAGCCCTATCTGGGCACTTTGGGCGAACATTGGGACATCCCGCGCCAGAGCGAAGTCACCCCTCAGGTGCCGGTCGGGGCGCTGGTGCTTGCGATCCGCCAGTTCGTCCTGTTTTCGACCGCGTCACCGACCGGCTGGCGCCATGTCGGGCAGACTGGCCTGACGCTGTTTCAACCCGAAGCCGCCGATCCATTTGCGCTGCGGGCGGGGGATGAGTTGCAGTTCGAGCCGGTCGGAACGGCCGAGTTCCTGCGTCTGCGCGAGACCGGTGCGCCGCAGGGCGGGGCCATTGTCAGCGAGGTCACATCATGAGAGCGCTGCGGGTTCTGCGGATCGGTCCCTCCTGCACGGTGCAGGACGGCGGACGGGTTGGCTATATCGGGCAGGGGCTGTCGCAGGGCGGCGCGGCGGATCGGCTGGCGCTCGCCGAGGGCGCGGCGCTGCTGCGGCAGGATGCCGGGTTGGCGGCGCTGGAGATGGCCGGCATGGGCGGGCTGTTCGAGGCAACCGAACCCATGCGGATTGCTCTGACCGGCGCCGAGATGCAGGCTACGCTGGATGGTGCGCCGCTGGTCTGGAACGGCTCGCACAGGATTGAACCGGGGCAGCGGCTGGAGATCGGCGCGGCCCGGCGCGGCGTCTATGGCTATCTGCATCTGGGCGGCGGATTGGCCACACCACAGCGGCTGGGCGGACGGTCGACGCATCTGGTGGCAGCCCTTGGCGCGCCGCTGGCCGAGGGCGATATCCTGCCGGTTGGCGAGGAGACGACGCCGGCGGCGCGGCGGGTGACCGGGCTTTGCCTTGATGTGGCGGATCGGTTCTCCGGCGGCGAGCTGCGGCTGGTCGAGAGTTTCCAGTCCGATCTTTTTGACCCGGCGGTGCGTCGGCGCTTTGCCGAGACGCCGTTCACGCCGGGGCGGCGCGCCAGCCGCATGGCGCTGCAACTGATGTCCGAGGGCGAGGGATTTGCCGCAGCGGGGCAGCTGAACGTGCTGTCGGAGGTCATCGTGCCGGGCGATGTGCAGATGACCGGCGATGGCCGCCCGTTCCTGCTGCTGCGCGAGGCGCAGACCACCGGCGGCTATCCCCGGATCGGTACGGTTCTGCCCTGCGATCTGTCGCGGGCGGTTCAGGCGGCGGCTGGGGCTGTGCTGCGGTTTCGCTGGGTCTCGCTGGCCGAAGGGCTGGCGCAGCAGGCGGCGCATGACGCGGCGCTGGCGCGGCTTCCCTCTGCCTGCCGACCGTTGCTGCGCGATCCGGCTGATATGGCTGACCTTCTGTCCTATCAGTTGATTGGTGGCATGGTTTCCGCCGCAGCGGATCCTTTTGAACCCCGAGATGAGCCTGGAGCCGAGACATGAGCAAAACCGTCGATCTGAACGCCGATATGGGCGAAAGCTTTGGACCTTGGACGATGGGCGATGATGCAGCCCTGCTTGACGTGGTCTCCTCGGCCAATATTGCCTGCGGGTTTCATGCGGGCGACCCGGATGTGATGGCCGCGACCATGGCACTGGCGCGGGATCATGGCGTCGGGATCGGCGCGCATCCCGGTTTCGATGATTTGCAGGGGTTTGGCCGCCGCAAGATGCAGGTGCCGCAGGATACGCTGGCCAATCTGATCCGCTACCAGCTGGGCGCAGCGCAGGGCATGGCGCGGGCAGCGGGCGCCGAGGTGCGCCATCTGAAGCTGCACGGCGCCCTGTCGAATATGGCCTGCGTCGATCACGGCATGGCGCGGACCTGCTATGAGGCGGCGCTGGATCTGGACCCGGATCTGATCATCATGGTGCTGGCCGCCACCGCCATGGAGGAGGTGGTGCGCGAGCTGGGCTGCAACTGGTGCGGTGAGATCTTTGCCGACCGGGCCTATAATGACGATGGCACGCTGGTGGACCGGTCGCTGCCCGGCGCGGTGATCCATGACCCGGAGATTGCGGGACCGCGGATCCTGAAGATGGTCGAGGAAGGTGCGATCATCACGGAGAGTGGCGCCCGCATTCCCACGGCCATCGACACCATCTGCCTGCATGGCGACACGCCCACGGCGGTGCAGCTGGCCCGTTCGGTGCGCCAGTCGCTCTCTGACGGTGGAATCGCTATCCGTGCCTTTGAGGGCCGCCGCGGTTAGGCAGGGTGATGTGAAATTGGATGTGAATAATTTTGATGTATATCAGTAGTTTGTACCGCTGAGTATATAAATTGGATGTTGGAGCCTATTCCAATCTCCGATTTCTGGAGTAAACCTGTGGCAGCCCATCCCTGTATCAGGTCCCTGCCATGCCTCTTCGTCTGTTCTCGACCCGCTCACGCCCCATACATCTGGGCCCCTTTCCGATGGAGCGGTTGCAGCCCGGGGTGATGCCGGATCTGACGGCGGTGCCGCCATTTCAACGGCTGAGTTTTGCCCGGCCCGATATGCCTGCCTCTATCGTCAATGCGATGGGCGAATATCAGGCGATGATGGATGCGATCCGCGACGGGCTGGTCAACAAGGCGCAGGCTGACTGCCCGAGCGATCCGCAGGAGCGGGCCGATCATATCAAGGCCTTTGGCTATTTCAGCGATGCGGCGATGGTGGGGATCGGGCCGATGCCTGCCTCTGCCCGGCTGCACGTGCCTTATCGCAACCCCGATATCGACCGTCTGGCCCACGACCTGAAGACCCGCCAGACCAAGACGCTGGCCTCTGGCATCGACATGATCATGGCGGATCTGCGCGATGCGATGGAGGCGCCGCCGACCACCATCGGCGATCACACCCATTCGATTGTGTTCCTGTACGACATGCCGCGCGACCCGCGCCCGGAGGAGGTGGGCTGCGACTGGCTGGAGGGGGCCGAGCGGCACCGCGCCTGTCTGCGGGCCTCGGAGACGGCGGTGGTGCTGGCGAATTACATCCGTCTGCTGGGCTGGGATGCCAAGGCGCATACCGGGACGTCGGCGGATGTGGATCTCAATCAGCTGACCGTTGCGGCGGGGCTTGCGACGGTTGAGGATGGCAAGCTGGTGAACCCCTATCTGGGGACACGGTTTGGCGTTGCGGTTGTAACCACCGATTTCGACATGGCGCAGGACAAGCCGCTGTTGCCGCAGGATCTGCAACCGGTGATGCAGGTGAAGGGGCCGAAATGGTGGCTGGGGATCGGGTCGGAACGCTCAGCGCTGAATGGCGACCCCTTTGCCCGCCGCGATTTCCGCGATGGCCCGCATCCGTTTGAAACGCTGAAGCGGGTGGAGGATCCCACCACCTATATCGACGAGGCCCGTGTGGCGCGGGTGCCAAAACGCGCCGATATGTTTGCCCGCAGCCAGTTCGGTGACATGGGCAAGACCAACCAGCAGGCCGCAACCGGCGGGTTCTACGTGCGCAAGGCCGCGCCTTCGATGGCGCAGCGGCGGATGCTGGGGGCCTTTGTGCTGTTGCAGGATGGTGCGCCGGCCACGCAGGCACCGCGCCCCACGGATGCGGAGCGCAATGCGGCCAACATCAAGGCGGCGAGCTATTGGCTGGGGATTGATGCGGTGGGGATCAGCCGCTGCCCGGAGTGGACCTGGTACAGCCATGACGCCACCGGCGCCGAGATCCACCCGGAACATGATCAGGCGATTTCGATGATTGTCGATCAAGGCTTTGACACCACCGAGGGCACCTCGGGGGACGACTGGATTGCAGTGGCGCAGTCCATGCGGGCCTATCTGCGGTTTTCGCTGCTGGGCGGCGTGATTGCGCGGCAGATCCGCAACCTCGGCTACAAGGCGAAGGCCCATACGGTGATGGATGGTGAGGTGTTGCAACCGCCGCTGCTGCTGTTGTCGGGGCTGGGGGAGGTGAGCCGGATTGGTGAGGTGATCCTGAATCCCTTCCTCGGACCGCGCCTGAAGTCTGGGGTTGTGACCACCGATATGCCGATGGCGCATGACAAGCCGATTGATTTTGGCCTGCAGGCGTTTTGCGAGGCCTGCAACAAATGTGCGCGCGAATGCCCGTCGGGGGCGATCACGGCTGGGCCGAAGCTGATGTTCAATGGCTATGAAATCTGGAAGTCGGACAGTCAGAAATGCACCACCTACCGGATCACCACGCCCGGTGGGGCGATGTGCGGGCGGTGTATGAAAACCTGCCCCTGGAATCTGGAGGGGATATTCAAGGAAAAACCCTTCCGCTGGGCGGCGATGAATTTGCCAGCGGCGGCGCCTGCGCTGGCCAAGCTTGACGATATGGTTGGCAATGGCGAGATGAACCCGGCCAAGAAATGGTGGTGGGATCTGGAGCTGGAAGAGGACGGCGGCTATCGCCCGACGCGCCACCCGGTCAATGCGCGCGCGCTGCAAAAGGATCTGGATCTGCGCTATGAGGATCAGACGCTGGCGGTTTACCCCGCGCATCTGGCGCCGCATCCCTGGCCCTATCCGTTTCCTATGGACCGGGAGGCGGGGATTGAGGCCTATCAGGCGATGATCACCGCTGAGGAATACAAGGCCCGGCGCGCCCGCGGCGAGACCGGCGATTGGGATCACATTTATACCAATGACAGCGACAGCCCGGTTCTGCGGGTGGAGGTGTCGAATGTCGAGGTAATGAGCGATGGCGTCACCAAATACGAATTCAAGAGCCTCGACGGCAGCCCCCTGCCCGAATGGACGGCGGGCGCGCATCTGGACATCGTGGTGGCACCGGAGTTCCTGCGCCAGTATTCCATGTCCGGTGACCCGGCGGACCGCTCGAAATATCAGATCGGTGTGCTGCGCGAGGATGTGGGGCGAGGTGGATCGAAGCTGCTGCACCGGATTTTCACTAAGGGACGGCGGGTCTTTATCTCCAAACCGATCAACCATTTCCCACTGGTGGAGGAGGCCAGCCGCAGTTTCCTGATGGGGGGCGGAATTGGTGTCACGCCGATGATTGCGATGGCGCATCGTCTGCATGAGTTGGGACAGCCGTTTGAGCTGCATTACTCCGTCCCCTCGCGCAAGGATGCAGGCTATCTCGACGATCTTGCAGCGATGCGCTGGGCGGACAATGTGCGGGTGCATGTCTCGGATGAGGGCAGCCGCGCCGATCTGGACCAGCTGCTGGCAGGGTATCAGGACGGCTGGCATGTCTACACCTGCGGGCCGGATCGCTACATGAGTGGGGTGATGGAGGCGGCAGAGCGGCAGGGCTTCCCTGAGGAGGCGCGCCATCTTGAGTATTTCTCGGTGCCGGAGGTGCCGGAGTATGAAAACCACGACTTCACGCTGAAGCTGGCGCGCTCGGGGCGTGAGGTGTTGGTGCCTGCGGAGAAAAACGCCACCGATGTGCTGGCGGAGAACGGCATTCATATTGATGTGAAATGTTCCGACGGCATCTGTGGTGTTTGCAAATGCGGGCTGGTTTCAGGCGAGGTGGAACACCGCGATTTCGTGCTGTCCAAGGCGCAGCGCAAGGGCGCGGTGATCCTGTGCCAGTCACGGGCCGCAGAAAAGGGCGGCGTGATCGAGGTGGATCTCTGAGCGCTGCGCGGAGGCGTCAGCCGACCGCAAGTAAAACGGGCCGCGCGTGACATCGCGCGGCCCGTATCGTGCTGGTAGGTCGCGGTTTAGCTATCCCTTGCGGCCTTCATCTCGCCTGCGCGGATCAGGGCCGTGGCCAGCGCGCTTTCGGAGATCGGTTTTTGCACAATCGGGCAGGGCGGGTAGATATCGACGATATCCTGCACCTCGCCATAGCCGGTGGTCAGCACAAAGGGGATGCCCTGCCGGGCCAGCTCCTCGGCCACCGGCACCGATTGTTCGGAGCCGAGATTGACGTCCAGCACCGCATATTCAAAGCCGCCCTCCGCCAGTGCGTCCAGCGCCTTGCCGACGGAGGAGGCGCTGGCGACCTCGAAGAAACCCATATCTTCGAGCATTGCGGTAAGATCCATGGCGATGATGAAACTGTCCTCAACCACCAGCGCCTTGCCCTGAAGCTGCGCGGCCTGTTGGGCCGGATCCACCGTGATGGTGGTCTTGGCGACAGTTGTCTCATCGACGATCTTGTGCAGGTAGAGGGTGGGAATGCGGAACGATGCCTCAAGACCTGTGGTCTTGTACTGGATCTTGGCATCGCCCTTCAGCTCATGCGGGATGGAATTCTCCACGATCGAGGAGCCAAATCCGCGCCGCGAGGGAGGGGCAACCGGTGGCCCGCCCCGTTCGACCCAGTCGATCAGAAGCGCGCCGCTGTCTTCTTCCTTCAGGGTGATGATGACCCGGCCCACCCCGTTGCTGAGCGCGCCGTGCTTGACGGAGTTTGTGGTCAGCTCATGCAGGACAAGCGCCAGCGTGGTGAACGCCGTCGGCAAGATCAGCGCGTCAGGACCGTTGATCACCACCTCATCAGGACGCCCGGTGGTATAGGCCTCCAGCTCGCAGGTTATAAGGGCGCGCAGAGAGGCGGGCTCCCATTGTTCGCTGGTCAGCTGGTCATGGGCGCGTGCCAGAGAATGGATGCGGCCATCAAGATTGTCGGTAAATTCGGTCAGCGTGCGCGCCGTTCCCTTGGTCTGGGTGACCAGCCCGCGCATCAGGTTGAGGATATTGCGGACCCGGTGGTTGAGTTCGGAGATCAGCAATTGCTGCTGTTCCTCGGCCCGCGCCCGTTCGGCATTGGCGGCCTCGGTCACCTTGAGGAAGATTTCCAGCAGCACGGTGCGCAGCAGATTGGCACTGTGAAGGGCTTCCTCTGCCCAGGGGACACTGCGCCATTCCACGGTTTCCTGCCAGGCCTCAAAGCTCTTGCGCGGGGTAAGGCGCACGCCATTGGGGCCGACCTCCATCGGTTTGGTCGGATCCCCCGCCCATTCCACGGTCTGCGAGATCTTGCGCCGACACAGGATCAGATAGTCGCGCGGGCGTTTGGAGATCGGGATCGCCAGAATGCCTGCGCAGCGGTCGATGTAGTCGCGTGCGGGTTCGTGAAGGCTCTCCAGCTGGTTGGTGGAAAAGGCGGTTGTGCCGATGGTCAGATCCAGCATCCGCGCCAGCGACCGGGTTTCCTCGGCGGTCGGGGTGAGGCCGGTGGCCTGGAAGTCGCCATCTGAGTAGAGCACCAGCCCGTCATGCGGGATCACGTCCTGAATATCCTCGGACACCGATATCAGGCTGTCCTTGAACGGGCGGCCATCCGCCAGCATCGCCATCAGCTGCGTTTGCAGTCGGTTCATGTTCTTTTCTTCGCGGCTGCGCTGCTTGGTCTCGAACTGGCTCAGCTCATAGGAGAAGACATGGGCAAACATCTCGATCGCGGTGCGGCGCTCATAATCAATGTAGCGCGGGCGATTGTGGTGGCAGGCAAACAACCCCCAAAGCTCGCCATCCTTCATGATCGACACCGACATCGAGGCACGCACGCCCATGTTGCGCAGATATTCCAGATGGATCGGCGACACGGCGCGCGTCACCGCCAGCGACAGGTCCAGCGGGGCGCCGTCGATCTTGAAGGCGGGGGTGATCGGTGATCCGGCATCATCCACATCCGCAATCAGCCGCAGCAGCGAGCGTTTGTAGAGCGCGCGTGCCTGAACCGGGATATCGGAGGCGGGAAAGAACATGTTTTCGTATTTCTTGGTCCGGTCGCTGCGCACCTCGGCAATGACCTGGCCGGACTGATCGGGCTGGAACTGATAGACCATCACGCTGTCGAAACCGGAAAGCGCCTGCAGCCCCCGTGCCGCCCCCTGCGCCAGTCGGGCGATACCCTCATCGCGGCGCAGCTGCGAGAAATGCGGATAGATCTCCGACATCACATCGCGCTCGCTGCGGTCGAACTTCGGTTCGAACTCCACCACCAGATGGCGCCCGCTCTGATGGATGCTGATATCAAAGGCCTGAACGCCGGTCTTCAGCGGGATGTTAAAAAAGCGCAGGCTGCTGTCCGGGGCTTCCAAGGCGCCCAGATTGCGGCGAATGCGGCTGAAGGCCGCCTCGGTGATCAGCCCTGCCAGCGATTGGCCGATGGCCTCCTCAGCCGCGATGCCCAGGATTTCCTGCAGGTTCTCCGAAGCATGCTGCACGATCCAATCGGTCGATAAGGCGATCAGCCCGCCATAGGATTGCACCCGGCCCAGTTGATGAATGGGTTCGCGATCGCAGTTGGTCAGGGTCGTGGTGGAAACGGTTTGTTCCAAAGCCATTATACAGGCCCTTTTTATTGGGATGTTATCAATATCATGCGCGCTGTCCGATCCGCGCAGTCTTCTCAGCAGTCTTATATATCAAGCGGGTAATTCAATCGGCGTGGTGCCGAACGGTGTAAGCCGGGCGGCGGTCTGGAAAAGGTCAAACCCCTTGCGGGTATCCGCCACGATCCGATGCGCCAGCGCGCCATCGGGGGGGAGATGATCCAGATCATCGCATGTTGCCCGCCATGGCGCCAGATGGTCGCGCGGTCTGAAATAGTCAGGCAGCTCCCCCGGTCCTGCGGCATCGCTCAGGCGGCGGCGCAGCACCTCATTGCCCATGCGCGAGCCAAGCACCAGATAGTCGACGGCTGTGGGGTGCAGCTCTGGCGTATCCTCTGCAATGACGGCCGGCTGTCGCCCGATGGCGGCGCAATCCGCGCGCAGGGCGTCGATCAGCGCTGCCAGCAGCGGGCTGGCGCGACCGGTCTGGCCGCCGCTGTTCCGCGATAGTGCGTAGAGCGCAGTATGCTGACAGCTGAGAAACCAGGCGAGATGGGGCAGGGGGCTTTCGTGAAACGGGGCAAAGGCCCGCTCTGCCGCGTCATGTTCCATACGGGTGATCCGGCGCAGCATGTGGCGGAAACCGTCATTCGTCGCACGCGCTCCGTCTTGGCCGGGGGCAGGTGCCGGGGGGGCTGCTGACGCACGGCTCTCCGCCGCTCGCTGCGCGGACTGGGGTTGGGGAAGGTCTCTCATCGTCTCTTGTCGTGGTTCCGCGATTGCGCTGTTGTTTCCGTGGCAGCCCAGGCATCAGCGGGCCCGGGCGGGTCGTGCCTTCCATCGCAGTCGGCGGGCGATGAGGAGGACATTGACCAGTGTTCTGACCGATGCCGCCCCGCCCCGGCTGCGGCTCCACCAAAGCCTATGATGGTGCGACGACACAAGCCATAGTCTTTATAGTGACCTCGCGGCGCGGGTCGATTTTGCGAGCCGGGGGCCGCTGCGTGGACTTTTTACGCTGAGAGTCCCGTGCTCGGGGCGCGTGACGCGCTGAGACACCGAGTCGGATGAGCGCGAGTCGGCAGGCGTTTAGTGGTCCCGGGCGTGCGTACCTCTATATATAGATATGAGCGGGGGGATCTTTGGTGATCGTCCCAGCGGTTGCGGGCAGAATGGATCACGGAAGCTGGGTTAATCTGTCGAATATGGATGTGTAACAGTCTGATATTGCTTGATAATATGACTTTTTGCCGGAAACTTCATGAAAATGTCAAAAAACCG